>JAFWUX010000090.1 GCA_017523995.1 Oscillospiraceae bacterium
GAAGAATAGATGCGCAGGATTTTTGTCATGAGACAAGGCAGAAAGCCGCAGCCTTGCTGACGCAAGGCAAGGATTTCTAACGCAGTATCATGGCAAAAAGACAAGCAGATATCTTCAAGAGATAGTTGGGACATCAATATATAAGTGATTTTGTTGAAGCTGCTTTGTGGATAAACTGAGAGACAGACTGCCGGAAGGCAGTCTGAAAGCAGCCCCGAAGGACTGCTTTTTTCTGGTCTATCCGGTTTTTGCACCAAGCAGATCCGAGAGCAGCTTCCTTGCATCCAGAATGGTGATCATGTTATCTTTGTCATAATCAGCGGCCGGGAAGCTCTTCTCCGTCAGCGGAATATCCGCGCAGGGATCCTCTGCGGCAATCCGGCTGAGCAGAACTGCATCCGCAGCGGAAACGGTGCCGTCACAGTTGACATCGCCCAAAAGCGGTTCCGCTGAGGGCGGCGCAGCCGTCGTCTTTTTCTCCCCCAGAATTTTAATATATCCGTTGTAGATTCCCTTTGTGAACAGATATGTCATCTGGAGTTTTCCGGCTTCATCCTTTTCCGAATTGATAAAGCAATCGCTCACAATGCCGTCATCCACATATGAAATGCCGATCGGATACATCTCGCCCTGCTCTGCATTTTCGGGGAGGGTGAAATCAATCGTGAACAGGCAGCTTTGCGGAATCTGCACGGCTTCATCGGAATAAGCATAGAAAGCAAGCTGTCCTTCTTTGACCATTGCGGAGCCTGTTGTGAAGCCGGTTGTTCCTTTGCCGGCCGTCGCAGGTTCGCCCTTTGTATTGTTTTTGACGGTCAGCCGTGTGTCATAAAAAATATGGAATTTGATGTAATTGACGGGATTTTCTGCTCCGGTGATGCTGAAATAAACGCGCTGTGTCTTGCCCGGTGCATAGGAAGGCTCCAGTCCGATTTTGTCAATATAAAACATGATGCCGCCTTCATAATCTTTGGGATTTATTGGGGGCGTGTTCCAGTCCTTCGGCTGAATCCAGCGCGAACCGTCATAGCGAACCTCTTTATCATCCTGTTTGTTGCAGGGATTCTCCGATGCGCCGGAATCTTCCGTTCCCTGTGCTTCCGCAGATGCAGATGAACGGGACAGATTCTCTGCTGCGCAAACTGTTCCGCAGGTCAGCGCACATGACAGCAATGCGGCAATGATCTTTTTCAGATTCATAAAGTGTTTCCTCCGCTCCGGAATTGAGACGGATCCATAGCAGCATCAATCTCTATCAGGGATTATAACACAGCTGCAACGAAAAGTCAAGCGGACGGATGACGGATGACGGAATACACAATCAGATTGATTCTAAATGTTGACAAAAAGCGCGAATCATACTATAATAAGAGAAATCATACGGGCGGCAAACAGGCTGTAAATCGCGGAAGGAGCAGGTGCGGAGATGAGAAAAATGAACAAACAGAACAGGCGCACGCTGATTTTTATCTGCTTTCTGCTGCTGAGGCAGCCTCGTTCAGATAGTCAAGCAGGGACCTCTTACTGATAAGGATCTTGCCGCTCTTGCCTTCTCCTGCTTCTCGGCAGGCTCGTCCTCAACAAGCTCAGTCAGAAAGAAAGGTTATGCCGATTCAAAAAAAATAATAAATCTCATAGTATGGTCATACTTTGGGTGTTTCTCGGAATAGCAAGCCACAGAAAGAGGTGCATTCTTTCCACGTTCTAAGATTTTTGAACATCTAACCCATCAAAAATCTCGTTTTGGGAGCCCTTGCCCAAAACAGTTACCCCTGCGGATCTACTCATTCAATTACATCAATTTTATTGCGCAGTGAAGCGAAAAGTTTTCTGCATTGCGAACTAACTCTCCGTTTTCCCCGATTTAATCAGAAATAATACACCGGGCAGAACATGAAAGCTCGGTGCGCAACGGCATTATCTTCAATGTCATTTTAGATTGGGCTGAGGGAGGATTTGCGGAAACTCCGCACGAGCTTGCAATAGAGCTGACAAAGTTCACCCTGACATTGTTTGATAATTAAGCGACAGTTGTCTTTTACAAAACATGAATGCCATAAATGAAAAAGCCCTGAGATCTGCTCATAAGCATTTCTCAGGGCTTCATTTATTCCATATTTCCTGCAAATATCCTTTCCACCACGATCTGCGTCATCTCCTGTACCGACTCGGCATAACCGTTCCTTGCCCACTTCATAAAGATGCCGAAAAGTCCGTAGGCAAGGGAGTAGCTTTCATAGGTGTCCGAGGTCTGCTCGGTGTCGCTGTCGGTCATGATAACTTCATAAGCCGACAAGATTGCTCCGTGATGCCCCTGTCCGATGATAAGATCATTCTTTTTCCGCAGAGAGTAGCAAAAATCAAAGTACCGCCTGACACGGTAACTGTCATTGATCTGATGCTCTTTGAGCCTGTGTTCACGCTCATATTCCCTCCACTTCATGATGATGTAGGCGGTGATGATCTCGTCCTTTGATTTGAAATTGCGAAAATAGGTCGCTCTGCCGATGCCGCCTTCCTCGCAAAGCTCATCCACGGTAATCTTCTCGATATTCTTCTTTCACAGGCAGTGCAGCTTATCCCTTCCTTGCACATAATATGGGGTGGGACTATGATGTGAGCAAGGTCACGATACCGTATTTTATGACTTCGGGGACAGGAAAAACCGATGATGCTGATGTTCCTGATATTACAAAGGATTTTGCTGGTGTATGCCCTCTACAAAAGCATTCAGGTCATTCCCGACTACAATATCAAATTTTTTGAGCTTTTCGCCGTAACTGCGCCGAATCCACGGCTGAACGCTGAAGTCCGTTTCGGGATCAAATCCGATGATCTGTACAGGCAGCGAACAGCATCCGGAACTCGCAGTTGCAAGAAAAAACTGAGTTGTCGCCTGCCCGATGCCATCACGGTTCAAAATCTTCTCAGAACGCGCACGATCCATGTAGAAGTATCCCGTATTCCCCTGCAAAACAATATTTTCCAGGGTAGACTTTGTTGTTGCTTCATATGGTACAACCATAATATCCGCGCCGAGCCGGTCTTCCAGCGAGGACAGTCCGGTTCGCAGACTCCGGACAATGACAGTTCCGGCTAACACGGCAAATGACAGCAATACTGTCAGCAGCAAAAGGGCTGCTGTACGCACAGGTTTTCCGGTCAGATTTATGACAGGCAGACTAATATGCTGCTTCATCTGTTTACTCCTTTTCCCGCAGTCGCATAATGCCTGTGATTACCGAAATCAGTGCGATCATAATGCTTATAATAATTACCGTCGGCTTCATTACAGCATGACAGCGCATATTTGTCATCATACACATGCCCAGAAGATTGTTTTAATTTTACCGAGTTCTGCTTCATCAAGATATGTGCCGGCGGAACCGCCCTCTACATCATAAAGATTATTCAGTACAGACGCGGATTTCGGCACAACTGTGATATTTGCACCGTAGGTTTTCAGCTCCTGATTGACCTTATCGCCGACATCCAGCATAACGCTGAGCATCGCAGTTGCAAGAGAAGCACCCAGGGCGATTGTAAATGCAATCATGAGCATTTTCTTCCATTGGCGGAACAGTGTTCCGCGAATCATTCTGAGAAACATCGCACTGTTCCTCCTTTACTGAAATTCTTTCTTATAATCGAGAAGACCGTCAATCGGCACGATGATGCTGCCGTTTTCGATCGAATACGTGATTACAATCGGATTGCATCCGCCCTTAAATCCAATGGTATTGATATTCATGACAACATCACAAAGCTTGTAGACAACCTGTCCGTCTTTCTCATAGTAGCCGGTTTCACCGCAAATATCACAGGCATCAAGACCGATGCCGTAACTTGAGGAATTGGGCTTTTTGATGATGATAAACCGGATTTCGACATGATCCTCTGTGGTGTAGGCAAAACGGTGAAGATGTCCGTCCTGCACGCGTTCAAACGGCACAACCATGTCATGTCCGACAATCTTGCATTCCTCGACCGGAGCCAGATCAACAGCACGCGAGGTAATTGCTTTCAGCCATGTTATATTCAGTACGGAAACTGCCATGCATACCACGGATAATACTGCCTAGCGGCGGTTGACCTTCCACTTTTTCCGGATTTTACGATGCTCTGCGTTGTTTTTATACGGTTCCTTCACATTCAGGCTTTTGATGAGCAGCAGAACCGGTACGAAGACTGCTGCTGCCAGAATTGCAAATGTAAAAATCCTGTCATGATTGGAAGTGAACTTAATAATCTGAAAGCAAAAATGATAGATGCTCATATCCGGCGTTATCATGCGTTTTGTCTGCATAATGCGGATGCAATTTGCAGCCTGTCGCAGACCGTTCGCAGTCAGTGCGAGGGAAAGCAGCAGCATCGCCTGTCCTGCGCTCAGCCGCCGGATTGCCTGTCCGATCGCAATACCGATCAGAAACACCAGCAATATGCCGAATAAAATACCGATTGTTTTCAGAAGAAATGCGGACGAAAGCACTGTTTTTTCCGTCATCAGAATGATATACGGATTTGCAAGGACGTCAGGCAGAGAATGAACGAGCATACCGACTGCAATCAGCCCGAGAAAACTGCCGGCCAGCACCGGTGAAACTTTTTTCTCCTTTTTGGCAATCGCTGCAAATATCCAGAACAGCAGAAGTGCGCAGAGACAAGTCAGAAAAACGCGCAGGTTCCAAAGTGAGGTATCAATCAGACGAGTTGCATTTTTAAGATAAGCCATTACAACCGCGCCGACAATACCGGCATATAATCCGATTTTGGCAGGTAAGGCACCTTTTTTTCCGAATACGCATGCCATGCAGCCGATCATCATGCCGATCAGGATACCGGCAATGAGCAGTGCCTCTGTTGTATCTACAAAGTATTTGAGCATGATACATGCCCCCTTTTCAGGTATAGTCATTGAAGTCAAGGATTATTCGATTTGTGTAAAAACTCTATGCAATATTCCGGTTGCCGGAAAAACACGGAAATGCGCCGTGCTAAACGCACAGCGCATTCACATGAAAAAGCCTTTAGAAATCCCTGACCTGTTTTAGATTACCACTCCTGCGGAGCGTAATCCCAGCCCTCATATTTTACAACAATCGGGCCATCCTTGAAGTAGTCATCGAAAGAGCCGCCGGGGCCGGTCTCAGCATCGGTATGAAGCAGATAGCCGTTGTCCTCCGGGCTGTGGAATGTAAACTCAATGCTGTAAGTATCAGCATCCGGCAGCTTGATGTTTGCGCCGTAATGCGGACCGTCAGAAGCACTCATAACCATAAAGGAACCCTCAGCAGCCGTATCGCCCTTGGAGGAGATCACCTTATAATCAACATTCTGACATGCATACAGGGGTTGTATGGATTCTAGCACGCAAAGCCTATTCTCCGATAGGTTTTCGCTGTGATTTTGTTAAACATGGAATCAACCGACGAACGGAAGCACGGGTCCAATAAATGATGTTAAACACGTCTCCTGATAAAATGCGTAGCTTAAATCATGAAATCAAGAATCGTATATTGCTGATTGCATTTGTTAAATTCGACATAAAATATATGAAAATCCATCCGTTCATGAAATTGTTTTGCTGAGCAATATAGTTTGACTGCAAGATCGTCATTGTTATCTATCTTACATGGGCTTTATTATATATTACAATTAGTATTATGCGAAAATGATTGCAGATTCCTTTTGTACAAAGAGCACAACGTAACGAATATCATCGTGGATTCGCGGTTCAAAAATGTAAATAACTAACGAAAATGAAGTTGCCCGGTTGACTTTACGGGTCTGCAGAGGTATAATACAATCAAGTCAGACAGGAGAAAGCAGATCAATGCAGCATCTGATATACGTCTACTGTCTGTAATTGTTCCGGAACAGCAAAGCAGCAATGGCATGAAATATCTGATGGATTCTTTCCGCAATTTACTTGTATTTATTACGCTTTCAAACTGACTTATTAACCGCATCAATTACATCAATACAGCTAAAATACAACCTGATAAGGAGGATACAATAATGGGACTTAAAAGAATTGCAGCCGGCGTTCTTGCCGCAGTTACAGTATTTACAGCATCGGTAGCTACTTCCGATTTTAACAACGGAACATCCCTTTTCTCGAACGCAGTCATCACTGCTGAGGCAGCATCCATCAACTACCTGGATTCTTCGCACGTTGCAGTCGGCAATGTCATTTATTATTTCAACACCACCACCAAGACTGCTCAGGTTTTCGGCGGTTACGGCAATATGAAAAACATCACAATTCCCGGTCAGATTGATCTTGGTTCCAAGGGAAGATTTGATGTTATCGCAATCAGATCCAGCGCGTTCAAGGATAACAAGAGCGTTTACACTGTTGACCTTTCCGGCGCTTATAAGCTTGCAAACATCCATGATGACGCATTCAACGGCGCAACGAACCTCACAACTGTCACCCTCGGCAATGCTGTTTGCTCTATCAGTGCAAGAGCGTTCAAGGGCTGCACAAATCTTAAGACGTTCAACACGAACGGCAACAACAAGATCGTGAGAATTTTCAGCAGTGCTTTTGAGAACTGCACCAGTCTCTCTTCGTTCACAATTCCGCAGAGCTGCGTTGAAATTATTTCCAGTGCATTTGCAAATACCGGTCTTACTTCCATCACGATCCCGAACGGCGTTACGTCGATCGGTCCCTATGCGTTCAGCAACTGCAAGAAGCTCAAGACGGTTAATTTCCAGGCCGGCGCTTCTAATGCACCCGGTCTCCAGCTTTGCGGCTATTCTTTCCTGAATGATACTGCCCTCAGCTCCGTTTCTTTCAACAGAATGAAGATGACCACTGTTTTGTCCGCGTTCAACGGCTGCGGCGCGAATTTCAAATCTTACGGTGCAGGTCAGGTTGATTATGTCCGTGATATCAGCAGACAGCTGCTTTCATCGTGGGGTATGAGCTGGAAGTCCTACTTCAACGAAGCTCAGCAGAAGCAGTTCTTTACCATGCTTGCGAACGAACTTGCCGGCTATGTCAAGCGCGGCAGCTTTGCTGAGCAGGCTCAGGAAGGCTGCACCGCAACTGTTCTCAGCGTGAGAATGGGTACTTGCGGCGGCTTTGCAAGAGCATATTACAATCTCTGCCTTGAAGCTGGCGTTCCGGCGGACAGAATTCTCTTTGCGGGCGATCAGCACTGCCACGCATGGAACTATGTAAAGTGCGGCAATAAGTGGTACAACATTGATGCCTCCAACGGGATCGGTTTGTGCGGAAATGACGCATTTATCAGAGCTATGGGCTTTAATCGCTCCGTAACTGCTCACAATCCGGCAAACTGGATTGCAGGCGTAAATGAATACATCGGTTCTACCGATAACGGCTACATTAAGTCTGAGACCAGAAAGTTCGACTATATCCTGAACACGAGCAACAGCGAATGGGGCATCAGATTTACCGGCACAAGAGTAAACTGATAGCAAATCACATATCAATAAGACCCGGACGGATGTCCGGGTCTTATCTTATATAATCAGAAATCGAGTAGAAAGCAGATGCGGAGAACGAATCTCCGCATCTGCTCATGATTCATATTACAGAAGCCTGCTTGCGGCACTTCTTCATCGGAATGATCAGCCGAATTCAGCTCAGCTTTTCGATCTTCATATTGAAATACTTATCATCGCTAAGGCTGAGTCTGCGGCCGTCGCAGTTCGGATCGCCGGGCTTCATCAGCGGTCTGTAGCAGGTGACACGATATCTCTTGCCGTCAACAGTGACCGTCTGAGAACCTTCGAGAAGTACCGGGTTCAGGATCGCCTGACTGGTTTTACCGTTTACGGTAAGCTTCATCGTATAATAGGTGTTGGTATCAATAAACAGTTTGGACTGCAGATTATTTGTGCACTCCTCAATCGTTTTCATTGTTGAACCGCCCGATACAGTCGGTCTGGTGGTGTAGCGGATATATTCCTTTTTCGGGGCGTTGCTGTCAAACATCGAAACTGTGATGTTCGGATCGCAGGCGATGTAGATGTAGGAGAAGTTGCGGATGAAGGTCTGATGTGCGGGATCACCGGCAAAAGTGATTCTTGTATACTGTTCAGAAGGAGAAGCGGTATAGTGATAGACATCCTTCTGCTTATCAACAACACAATTTCCATACAAAGTGCCGCAAGTGCTCATAAAGACATCTGCTGTCGGCGTTGCATCGACATAATAAAACTGACCGTCAATCTTTACTGCATTTGCAGCATGACCGGGCATCGGGCAGGTAAAGACTTCATTCGCAGAGAATCCTGCGGCTTTGCAGAGAAATTCAAAAGAATGTGCATAAGAACCGCAGACACCGGAACCCAGCGCCATATTTGTCATAGGCTGAGCAGACAGATAATACAGATTCGTGGAAGTCTTATCATAAAGCTTCTTGTAGCTCGCATGTGTGTGCAGATAGTTGAAGATGATCTCAGCCTTCTGGAGTTTCGTATAGGACGCACCGGCTTTGAACAACTCCCCTACAACTTTATTTGCATAAGCTGTGCCTGCCTGAACAGAGAACGGTGTCATGCTGACTGCACTCAAAAACTGAAGTTTGCCGTTCAGTGAGTAGTCCTTAAGGTAAAGATTGTCCGGATTTCCGCTAAACGCTTTCCGCTTTGCGAGATTACCGAAGCAGGATTCAAAACCTGGAACCGTGTTTACAGTATAGCTGTATCCGGAACCCTTGTTGTAGATGTACTTCACTTTCGAGCCGAAAAATGCGTTAATATCACAATCGGTCAAGCCGTCGATGTTCACATAAAGCGTGGTCAGCTTCGGAATAGAAGCTGAAGTGAATGCGCCTTTGTTGATCTTCTTCAGGCTTACCGGAAGTGTAAGGCTGGTCATCGAGCCGGCATTGGATGCCGTAAAGAGGGCGCTGGAACCGTCACCAAGTTCTGTCACGCTGTAAGAAACGGAGCCGATCTTGATTGTTGCAGGAACCGTAACGCTTGCAGGCAGATTTACGCTTGCTTTTTTGATTGTGGCAATGGTTGCCTGTTTGGTACTGCTGTTGTAGTAAACTGTGTAGTTGATTCCGCTCACACTGACGGTTGTTTTCGTACCTGTAGCAGCCTGGCATTCAATTGTGATGCCGGTCAGGTCTGTCCACGGCAGCGGTGCGGCAACAGAGCCGGTCAGGATTGCGATGGTGCTGAGTGTTGCGATGAGTTTTTTCATATTATGCCTCCAATAAAAAATGATGATATTTAGTCATAAGCGATGATTGCATCATAAACGGATGGAAACCACCGCTTATGAAACTAACAAAAAATAGTAGTGCGACTGTAGAGAATTTGTAAAGATTTAAACAGCAACATGTGTATTATAACATAAACGAGAAGGATTGTCAAGCACTTTTTCGCAAAAAATACAAATGGCTGATGATTAACAATATGTTTCAAACATAAATTGAAGTTGATTCAGTTTATTGTCAACTTCCGGATTTGTACGCATTATTCAACTCGTCTAAATATGAATTTAACGCTATATTCCAGAGAAAAGCTGGTTCCTGCTATTTGCAAATGCTTCCTGCAAGCGACTCAAATTGAAAGCGGTATAAATCATAAATTCATACCTAGCTAAAATGTGTATAGTTAGTTTTTATAAAAAATATATTTCTCTCTTTTTCCTCCCCTTTTTGCATTTCAGGAAATGTGAAAGAAGCAAAGCAGCCCATGTCGAGTTACGCTGCTTGTTCCGGATTATATTTCCGCAAAAGTCACACGCGAGCAATTATCATATGCAAACAAAAGGATCCGCGCAGTGTTAATTGCTGCACGGATCCTTTTTGGTATTCTCTTGTATTATTCAATAATTATTGGTAGGAAGATTCATTTGGAGATAATTGCAGCGAATCAAAGCATCAGTCTTCAAGATAAAGCTGCTGCAGTTTTGCGAAATCATCGTCTGTCAGCCCGACCTTTTCGCGGAGGAAGTTCTTTACAGAACCGTACTGCTTTGTAAGATCGTTAATATTGGTTTCCATGACTTCCTCATAGACTTCTGCGGTGAACATCACGTTATAAAGAAGCTCCGGATCGTTCTTGATCTTTTCTTCCGCCGCGATACGGGTTTCCTCGATCTTTGCTGCGTTTGCCACATTCGACATCATGTAATCCTGCATCATGATATCCTTGTCAAAGTCGAGCGCTGCAAGCATCAGCATTGAAATCATACCGGTTCTGTCCTTGCCGCCTGCGCAGTGGAACAGGATTGCAGCATCCTCAGGCTTGTTGAGGAAAATATCGAACACATCACGATAATATCCGATTGCTTCTTCGGATTCAAAGTATTCAATATGCTTCTGAACACTGATGATACCGACTTCAGCCTGGAAAATAGAGAGCGCAATGCTTCCGCCCGGCTTACCTGCATTTCTCTGGAGCTCCTGCATCTGTGCATAGAGCTCCGGATTCTGCGAGAACACTTTTTCTGCAGTCTCCTTGCTTGTGGACATCGGGATATTGTGATGGTTAATGCCTTCGATCTCTTTGTCGATCGTGTTCGGGTTCAGTTCGCGGTCATAACGAAGATCAATGATGTCAGAGACCTTATACTTTTCCCGCAGAGCCTTTATGCCGCCCTCTGTGATATGTGCCAGATTACCGGTACGGAGCAGAACATTCTGCTTGATCTTTTTGCCGTTCGTGTTGATGTAGCCGCCGAGCTGACGCGCGTTAGAAACGCCTGTCACATCGCGAAGTGCCTGCTTGTTGTAATCAAGAACCTGCTTTTCAGCGGTTTCGTCGGCTTCTTCAACGCTGTATGTAGCTTTGACAGTGATTGTTTCGGTATTGCCGTCATATTTGAAGTCGGCAGTAGCGGTGAGCTCCTCGTTCTTAGCTGCAGCATCTGCAGTGAATTCGATGCTTTGCATTGCAAGTGTACCGCAGAGAGCAGCAGTCACCATGACGGACAGAACTTTTCTGTTCTTCTTGGATTTGATGGCGACAACAGATGCAGCGCCGAGTGCAAGCATCAGAGCGATCGGTGCAGAATCGCCGGTTTTCGGGCTTTCTGCTGATTTGCCGGTGGATGAAGTGCTGGCAGCAGCAGTTGTGACGGCTTTCACACCCTCAGCAGAAACAGTGTAGTTCTTTGTCTCGTTCGCAGCAAGTTTGAACGTGTATGTTTCGTTTTCAGAAATCTTGAACTTGTCGGGAAGCGACGCCTTGAGTGAGATTTCACCGATCTCTGAACTGCCGGAATTCGACACAGAAACATCGAATTTCATGGTATCGCCCTTGGCGTAGGATTCCTTGTCAGCCTTGATGCTGACTGCAACCGTAGCTGCATCCTCCGCAAAAACCGCCATGCTGCACATCGTAGATATGCACAGGACGGACGCTATGAGGACAAACAGCAGCTTTGAAACCTTTTTCATATGAACCTCCTGAATGTCTGATATGAAGCCCGTCTTACAATTGAACAGGCATACATTTAATTATATCATTATATTTCAAATATGTCAAGCCTCGTAAAACCTAATTATTAAGAACTCAGTGTTTGGTGCTGAACATCTCTTCAACCAATTTCTCTAATTTTGAATTAAATTGAGCATTATTGCTGGAAAGAGATGCCGAGATATCTTTCACTCTACATTCATAATCAAGTAAAATTTGCCCAAGTTCGTCAATTTTGTCTATTACAATAATGTTCCTCTGCCGTTCTGCAACTGCTTTGCAAAAATCTACCTGATGGTTATTGACATGTTCATTAAATTCTTTCCGGCGAGGAACAACAATCGGAATCTTCTTAGTCTGCAGCGGCATAATAAAACTTGACGGACCTCCATGTGTGATCACAATCCGTGCAGTTTTTACAAATTCAGCCATCTTTGAATACGGATACAACTTACTCCATTCACAATGCTTTGGCTCGTACGTTGAATACCCCGTTTGTATAACAACTGCTTCATCATGTTCAGCAGCCCATTCATCCATATACTCTATCAGTCTATTAAACGGTTGTTCATGTGTACCTACCGTAACAAATATCATTGAACGTTCTCCTGTGTTCTTATTTTAAAAGATACTGCCTAAATTAATTGCCTTCTTGTAGACTTGCTTCATTTCTTCCCATTCAACGATAAACTTGTCTGTTACCGGATAGCAAATTTTGCCGGAAATCGTTGGCTTGTCGATTCGGTCAAACACCTCAATATAAATAGTCTTTGCGCCTAACAGTTTACCGATCCAAAAGAATGGAATTGCGGGTGCGGCTCCGGATGAAATGATTAGATCCGGGCGTTCTTTTCTCAGAATCTTTATTGCACGATGCGTATTGATAATAAGCGCTTTGATACTGCGATTAGAAGGATAATAGACTGGATAAACCTTTTCGTCCTTTAAGAGACTTCTTGCATCTTCTTTATCAAAAGTAGCCCAAAATCGGTCCTTATTCTCCCAAAACGGCTTCAACATATAGAGATGCATCAAGTGCCCGCCTGATGAACCAACCAAACAAACCTTTATCTTTTTTTTCATAAGTCAATAATCCACGCTATTTCATTATCTCAAATTATAGAGCCCAATTAGCCAATAAGTAAAGTATTGGATTTTACAACAATCCTATTCAAATAAACTCCGTAAACATCTCATCTTTCTTGACTCGACTGAGCGCTGAATCTTCTGTGCTGAAATATCTCCTGAATCGGGATACCGCCTTCTGCAAGCAGCGCGATCATAAAGAAATTATAACTGATGTCCGGAAGATGATGCGCGATCATGCAGTTGAGCGCGACAAGCGCCGAGCAAAGCAGGATGATATGATTTTTGCGGTATCTCAAGCCAATGATCACAAAGATCACAAGCATCAGGACGGTAAAGACAAGACCGAGCCGCAGCAGACAGTTGACATAGGAGCTGTCCAGATAGAAATACGGATCGTTTGCGAAATCATGTGTGACTGTACCGCCCATCCCGTGCATCGGGACAATCTGTCCGAACAGTGTGACTGAATATTCCTCAAAGCCTTTTTTTCCTTGCGCGAGACGTGTATTTATTATTCTGTCAAGTTTGGAAAACAAAGCGGAATTTTGGGAATATGCCAGTGTCAGCACATAAATAACAGCAGCAAATACCGGCATGCTCCAGATGCAGAACTGTTCACAGCATTTTCGGAGCACGGCAGCAAATCCGGCGGAATGCTCCCGAAATCGGTTAATGACACCGACAAATATCATACCGATTCCGAGCAACAGAATACAGATGCAATCCAGCCGCGTGATACAAAGGCAGTAGATTACCGGAGCGACAACAATCGGGACAAGTGCCCGCAGATAAAAGAACCGGTCGAACTTCTGATAAGCAACAAAGAAAGACAGCAGAATGTAGAAAACATAAGCTGCAAAATCCGTGGTGTACAGAATGCCGAAAGAATGCCTGATATGAAATATCCAAAAGGGATTCGCCGACTCATAGCAGAGGTCTTCGACAATTCCAACCTGTGAGCAGATAATAATTGCAGCTAGCAGCGGCAGTGCGGTATAGAGATAAGTCTTTGCAATTTTATCAAGCCGGATGCCGTATGCACCCATCACGCACACCATAGCAGGAAAACAACGAGGTTCACCTGATGTCACGTAGAGAATTCTTGAAAGCAGAATCACAAGCATTGATGCGGCAAGTTCATATTTATTCCTGATACCGAATATCAGGATTTTCGCGATGATCAAAAGGGATGCAGCAGTTTGAATCATCTCAAGATTAAATGCACCGATTAAATCGCGAAAAGTCGAGTTATACAGGATTCCGGCAATCACGATGATTGTGAATCCGATCAGGTAAAGTCTGTCACGCAGAACGGTGTTGCGGGAAAGCTTATCCAATTTACTTTCTCCGGGCTGGGATTCAGCTGGCATTACATTGCCCCCTCTTTTTTCAGTACGACTTTTATCGTTTTGAGCAAAATCTTCAGATCGAGCAGAAGTGTCCACTCAGATATGTATTTTGTATCAAGCTTGACAACATCCTCAAAGTTTGTGATATTGCTTCTGCCGCTCACCTGCCACAGACCGGTAATTCCCGGCTTGATCACAAGTCTGGCACGATGCCGGAGATCATAGCGTTCCCACTCATCGACGGTCGGCGGCCTTGTTCCGACAAGCGACATATCCCCTTTCAGCACGTTGAAAAACTGCGGGAATTCATCGAGCGAGTAATCACGGATGAAATTGCCGAAGCCTTTTTTCAGGGTTCCGTCCGGATTGACGGAGCTGCCGATAATTCGCAGATCATAGTCAAGCTTGAACATTTTGCCGTCAGCGATGCGGTTTTGCTTCATCAGCTCGGCTTTTCGCTTTTCGGCATCTGTATACATGCTGCGGAATTTATACATCTTAAACCGTTTTCCGTTACGCCCGATTCGCTCCTGCGAGAAAAAAACGGGTCCGGGCGATGAAAGCTTGATCGCCGGTGCGAGAAACAGAAACAGAATTGCAGTCAGAACACAGCCGATCAATCCGCCGAAAATATCCATGATCCGCTTGACAGCGAGACTGCCCAATGAAGCCGGCTTCATGGTCGCGGTTATAACAGAATGGTCACCGAGGCGCTCGACCAGCTTGCGGCTGTGATCGTCAGGCTGATAAATCGAGTCGATGTTCAGGTGAAGTGTGATGCCGGATGATGCAAGGCTGTTGATCAGATCCGTGGTTGCCTGTTCGCCGTACGGCAGTGAGATAAATACCGCATCGACCCATTCGCGCAGGACATATTCACGGATCTCCTGTGCATTTCGGGCAAGAACAGGGAATGCAGTATCCGATTCTTTCCTGCATGCTGCATCGGAAAGCAAACCCGTTCCGATGATCCGGTAACTGAGCGTTTTGGATTCAGACAGCTGCCTGCAAAGCTGCTGACATTCGTCCGGAGCCGCGATTACCAGCAATGTTCGCTTTGACAGAATTCCGCTCAGCGCTTTGGAGAGCACTTTCTTGTAGAGCAGATTGACAGTCAGAGTGAGCACAAAGCAGATGCCGGCTGTGAGAAAGAGCGTGATTCGGGAATATTCCGATCCGCGTTTGACGGCAAACAGAAACATCTGATCGGCAAACAGGACGAATCCGCTGTGAAGGGCGGCTGTCCGGATCTCCTGTAATGCATTGCGCTTCAAAATATTTTTCAGCGTTCTGAAAAATATCATGCAGATCAGGCAGGAAAACTCCGAGATAATCGCCGTCATGATATACAGATCAGATGCATATGGATTGGCATGCAGCCCGTGGCGCAGTAAATACGCAAGAATAAAGGCAGCCTGCACGCAAATCAGATCAAGAAGCAGAAAATCCCAGTGCTTGAGAATTCCGCTTAATCCTTTACGATACATATAAACTCCTTGGGAAAGAGGCTTGTACACCAGCCGCATCAGAAGCATCTGCAAGGATTGGTATACATATTTATAGTATATCACATCGGCGGCACGAATGTCAAGGTACGGATCAAAATGATCTGTCTAAAACGCGGTAACGCCGATGCAGTCCGGATGTGTATATCAAAAATCACGAACACGCTACAAATCGGTTACAATTTCCGGAATACGCTTGACAAATCCGCACAAAGCGTCTATAATGGACACAAATTCAAAGAAAGGCGGTGAACACCATGAAACATTCGACAAGTTCAAATTACAACAGAATACGAACAATCAAATCAGGAAACATGGAGTTTGCCCGCACGCATGCAGAATAACTGTGCATGCGCATTTTACAGAAATGACAAGGCATCTCTGCGTTTGCAGGGATGCCTTTTTGCGGTCAGCTCCGGAAAGGACAATTTATGTTTGAAGTACAGGGGAAATACGCATCTGCGAAGATTTTTGCTGAGATTGCAGAAGAAAGCGCGATATCGCAGATCATGACACTCTGCAATCAGCCGATGAGCACTGGGGCTAAAATCCGCATCATGCCCGATGTGCATGCCGGTGCCGGCTGCACGATCGGAACCACAATGACTGTCACCGAGACAGCAATCCCGAACCTTGTCGGTGTCGATATCGGCTGCGGCATGGAGACTGTCCGGCTCAAAGAAACACATATTGAACTGCAGAAACTCGATAAACTGATTTATCGCGCAATCCCCTCAGGCTGCTCGATTCGTGAAACGCCGCATCGCTTTGCAGAGCAATTCGATCTGCAGGCACTCTATTGTGCAAAAAATATCCATGTGTCGCGCGCAATGCAGAGCATCGGAACACTCGGCGGCGGAAACCATTTCATCGAGGCCGATCAGGCTGCGGACGGCAGCATCTATATTGTGATTCATTCCGGCTCACGGCATCTCGGACTGGAAGTTGCAAAATACTATCAGGAGGAGGCCTACCGTCAGCTCAACCGCGCAGCTGAGGATGAGGTGCAGGCGCTCATCGCCGGACTGAAAGCGCAGGGGCGAGAAAAAGATATCCAGAAAGCACTGAAAAAGCTGCATGCTGAAAAGCATACAGATATCCCGAAGCATCTGGCATATACGTTCGGCACCCTGTTTGAGCAGTATATCCACGATATGAAGCTGACACAGGAATTTGCGATGCTGAACCGGAAAGCGATGATGGATGAAATCATCCGCGGCATGGGGCTGCATATTGCAGAACAGTTCACAACAATCCACAACTACATCGACACAGAGCACATGATCCTGAGAAAAGGTGCCGTATCTGCGCGGCTCGGGGAAAAACTGCTGATCCCGATGAACATGCGTGACGGCAGCCTGATCTGTACCGGAAAAGGCAATGATGACTGGAATCAGTCCGCACCGCACGGCGCAGGACGGTTAATGTCCCGCGCGGACGCAAAATCATCGTTTACTGTATCCGAATTCAAAAAGCAGATGTCCGGCATTTATACAACATCCGTCGGCAGCGGAACACTCGATGAATGCCCGATGGCGTATAAACCGATGGAAGCGATCACCGGATGCATCGGTGAAACCGTCGAGATCAATGAGATTATCCGTCCGATTTACAATTTCAAGGCAGGTGCGGAAGAATGAAGAAATTTGTACCCTATGAGAAAATGAGCAAAAAGCAAAAGCGGGAATATGACCGTCAGCGGCGCGGAACATGGGAGCTCTCCCCTGTTACGCGCGTCGCAGAGACGGACAAAACACACTATTCCCGAAAAGTGAAACACAAAAACAGCGGCGGAGATGACTCTCTGCCGCTGTTTGATTAACCTGCTTTTACATTGCTGCAAGCGCTGCGATATCTTTAGACGAGGGGTTCACATTGCCTTCGATGATCTCAGCGTCCGGTGCGCTGACTTTCAGATTCTGAACAGCCTTGCCGAATCCGCTTCCGCCGGATGTCGCAAAGAGAACAATCTTTTTGCCGGAGAAATCATAACGCTCGAGGAACGAATTGATGATCGTCGGCGCGATATACCACCAGACAGGGAACCCGACGTAGATCGTTTCATAAGCAGATGTGTCAAGCTCGGCATCTGCAAGAGCCGGACGGGAGCTGTGATCGTTCATCTCGATACTGCTGCGGGACTGCTTGTTCTGCCAGTTGAGATCTTCTCGTGTGTAGGCAACAGCCGGTTTGATCTCAAACAGATCGGCGCCTGCTGCTTCCGCGAGTTTCTTTGCAAGACTTGCGGTATTGCCGCCTGCGGAAAAATATGCAACCAGTTTTTTGCTCATGATGATACCTCCGGTTTTGATTGAATATGATTTTATTGTATACAGACACTTGCGTCCGATTCTGACACCGTGTCACTATTGACATTATAGCACTATTCTGACACATTGTCAATATGTTTCGTACTACTTTTTGAAATTCGGCGATTTGCACGAGCAGGCATTGCCGTATTCGTGTAACATGAACAACTGCAAGTACGATAAACACGAAAGAGCTTGACAATTCGTATGGATTGAGGTAAAATATGATTATCATCCGGAAAGGAGAAACGCGATGCATGCAGAAATCATCTGCTCCGCTGAAACGGCGCTGCGGAAGCTGAAAGAAGGGAATCTCAGATACCTGAACGAAACGAAAGGCACCGGAGATATCTCACCGGAAAAGCGCTGCGATGTCTTAGCAAACGGTCAGCGTCCGTTTGCGGTGATCGTCACCTGCTCGGATTCGCGCGTGGTGCCTGAGTATGTGTTCAGCGCCGATCTCGGCGATCTGTTTGTGATTCGTGTTGCGGGCAATGTGATTGATGATCATCAGCTCGGCTCAATCGAATATGCGGCTGAGCATCTCGGAATACGGCTTGTTGTGGTACTCGGGCATGATCACTGCGGTGCGGTCGATGCGGCAATCAACCATGATCCGGACGGATACATCAAGTTTATCACCGATGAGATCAAGCTGGCAATCGGCAATGAAACCGATGATTATAAAGCATGCTGTATGAATGTGCGCAGAAGTGTCAGCCTGATTGAAAGCAGCTTTGAGATTCAGCAGGAAGAAGAACACGGACTCAAGGTCATCGGAGCACTCTACCGCCTTGCGGACGGCGCTGTCGAATTTGATATCTGAGCAGAAAGAATGCCCTTCCGAAGAAGGACATTCTTTTTCTTATGCTTTGAACAGCACGCGGATGAAATTGTACATCAGCGGTGTAACAGTGCTGTTGTCATGTCCGCCGCCCGGAACCGAAATAAAGATATTCTCCGTGCCGTGCGCTGTGAACAGATCGGAATAGATCTTCGGGTAATCGTTGACCATGCCGTCATTCGTTCCACCTGCTATCATCAGCACATAGGGCGAATAGGGCGGGCCGATCTTGATTTCATCCTTGCTCATGACACCGGGATGATCCATGAACTGATCCTTTGTCGGATAGATACCCGGTGCCGGTGCGCCTGCGCCGATATATCCGATTTTGTCGCAGCACTTCATACCGCAGTAGAGCGATTCTCTGCCGCCCATTGAAAAGCCTGCAATTGCTGTGTTTTCGCGGCCGGTCTTTACGGGATAATGCGATTCAATATAGGGCATCAGGCTGCCGGGGAGGTCCTCGACGAACAGATCGTAGCCGTAAACATCCGCCTGCCCGTTGCCGGTCTGCTTCGCATGTGCCGGATCAGAATACTGATCTGTGAACACGATAATCATCGGCTCAGCTTCGCCGCTTTTGATCAGCGTGGTTGCGATCTCGCGCACGCCCATACCGTTGACCATTGCGGACTCATCGCCGCCGTAACCGTGGTTGACATAGAACACGGGATATTTTTTGCTCTTGTCATATCCGGGCGGCAGCCAGACGTTTGCACCCTTATTCCGGTTTGCCGTCTTCGAGAAATACGTGATGTGTTCAAGCGTCCCCTCTGCTTTTCCCATTGCAGATGCCGGCACGGTTGCCGTGACCTGATCGCGAATCTTTGCCATATAATCCTTTCCTGTTTCCGACTGTACCGTACTTCCCGGATTTAGAATCTTCTGCTTCAGCAGCGTCAGATCCGCTGCAGTCAGTGCGTTGTCTGCGTCAATGTCGGCGGTCTCTGCGAAGATTTCCGTTTTCTTTGTCAGGAGATATTCGAGCAGTGCTTCTACATCGGCATTCTCGATTGTTCCGTTGTGATCAACATCGCCTCTGTTGTATTTCGTAGGTGCGGATGTTCCGTCCGTCTTTGTAACGGTAACTTCATCCAGATAGAAATCACATGTGCTGTCGCTTGTTTCAATATAGAGAACCGGATTCGAGCCCTCTTTGATGCGATAATCTGTGGCGGAAAGCGTCAGCCATTTTCCGGATGCAGCATCCCCTTCTGCGAATGTGTCATAGAAAGCGCCGTCATCTGTATCATACTGCATCGTCATTTTGAAGTGAACGGAAGAACCCGTTTTCTGCATCACCTGCGCGTTCACGCTGATATAGGTTCCCGCCGGACACTTTTTGCTGCTGAGGGAATATGCGATACCGTTCCAGTCATCGCTGCGGTCTGTAACTGCTGCTGAACCTGAACCGCTTGCGGCTTCTGCTTTTGTTAGGGCTACAGTGTCCCCTCCGCGGCTTGTCCAGCCGGAGAGACTGCTTTCAAAATCCGAATGCACAATCTCGGGATTATCCGGATCATCCGGTGTTTCTGTTTCGGCAAGATAATCTTCGATTACATCCGCCCAGAACTCACCCATTTTGCGGTATCCTGTTCCGCTCGGATGCAGATTATCCGAGGACATATCCGCCATTCCGTTCATGGAACCGTGAACATCCGCAAAACGGACATTCTCGCCGTATGACTCCGCAACCTTCTTGACGGTATTGTTGTAATTCCCGACGCGCTGCGCATTGCCGCCGTAAGCCGTAAACTCCGGAATCGAACCCATGAAAATGACGCTGTCCTGCGGCATATCTGCGATGATGTAGTCGATCAGTGTATGCAGATCCTTCTCGCAGTCATTCAGATTCCGGTTTGCAGTCATGTCATTTGTACCAATAATCAAAAGCACGATATCCGGCTTGCAGGTTTTGATTGCATCCTTGTTTTTGAGCTTTTCATAGAGACCGTTTTCGCCCCAGCTCGGGATCGGATACTGCTGTTTGATCGTATATCCGCTGTATCCTGCATGGTTGTCATCGTAGCTGACCTGCTGTCCGTTATAATTGAAGCTTGCCTGATTCTTTCCCTCCGGACCGACCAGATCAAATGTGATCCCTTTCTGTTTCAGTGAATAATCCAGATACTTTCGGTATCCGCCGTCATCACCGAGACCGAATGTAATGGAGTCGCCGATCGGCATAATGTTGATCTGATCCAGTGCGTCTGCTTCAAGCTGCGGCATTTGCGGAAATGCTGAAAACAGTGATGCGCAGAATACCGCAGAAGCAATCAGAATTGTTTTGCGTTTTTTCATGTGTTTTCCCTCCTTCTAATCAATCATAAAGTGCGTGTGAACCCATATCTGTCTATTATAATTATAACTGTTCAGACAACCGGCGTCAATCAAAAATCCGCAGAATTACTGTACAATCGCACGAATTTGCATCGGTAGTTGTACGCTTTCTGTTTGTTATTTACAGAATGTGCAATACAAGTTTCAATCCGAAATAGAAAAACGGGATTCCGCAAAGGGAATCCCGTTTTTAGGTTAGACAGTTCAGTTCTGATCTGCGAATGCTTCTGCAGCCTTAGAGCCTTCCGGCGCATTGATCTTTTTCAGCGATGTGCAGCCTGTAAACAGGTCGCTGCCGATTTCAGTCAATCCGCTGCCGAGCGTTGCCTCCTCCAGCGCAGTACAATCAACGAATGCACCCTTACCGATCGAAGTGACCGAATCCGGAATCGTGATTGTTGTCAGAGAATCGCAGTGATAGAATGCGCCTTCCCCGATCTTTGTGATGGTATCCGGCAGAATGATCGTCTTGATGTCTGCATTATGTGCAAATGCATCGTCGGCAATGATCGTGTAGTAATCCGAGACCGTGAATTCCTCTGCGCTGCTGAAGCAGCGATACAGAATCTTATTGACAGAGAACGTGGAATGATTACTCTCCGCATCTCTCTGTCCCTGCGTACCGTAGAACGCCTGCAGACCGATTTGATTCAGTTCCATTGTCGAACTGTCATAATTGTAATAATTCAGGTTTACGAAGTTACGGCAGTTGAGGAACGCATAGTCGCCGATTTCAGTCAGCGTTTCCGGAATGTAAAGATACCGGCAGGATTCCTCCGGCATACACGGCTTTCCGTTTCCGATCTTTGTAATCGCTTTGCCGTTAATCGAATACGGGAGATAGACATACTCGTTTGTGATGTCATCAATGTAGTCAATGCAGATTGTATCGGTTTCCGGCATTACATGATAGGTCAGTCCGGCAGGCTCATAGTCAATGAGACCGTTCTTCTCAAGATCGTACAGATTGTAGCTGAATTTGCCCTTGAACAGAACAGGCTCAGGATTCGGGACATAATCGCTTTCTGCATCCGTCTTCTGATATCCGATCGCATGCTGCTCAAGATAAAGATTGTCTGTGAAATATTCAAATGTTTTCAGAGACTTGCAGTTCAGGAATGCATCCCCGTAAACTGACATCGACTGTTTTGTCTTCAGCGTGACCGATTCCAGAGCGGTGCAGCCTTCAAAGACGTTGCGGTTGATATACGTGAGCGTCTCCGGAAGGGAAACCTCCTTGAGTGCGGTGCAGTTTTTGAATGCACCGTCACTGATATAACTGAGCTTCTCAGGGAAGACCACTTCCTTCAGCGATGTACAATCCATGAAGGCGTATGTGTAAATACTTGTGCAGGCCTGCGGAAGTTTCACAGATTCAAGAGCTGTGCAGCCCTTGAATGAGCTGTCATTGATGTAATTGAGTGCTTCATTAAAGTGAACGGTTTTCAATGCCGTGCAGTCCATGAATGTGCCTGTATTGATCGAGGTTATCTGCGGCGGCAGCGTGAACTCGGTCAATGCAGTACAGCCGCTGAACGCATTGTTGCCGATATACGTCACGCAGGGCCATTCACCGATATTCAGGGATGTGCAGCCGGAAAAAGCGTTGTTGCTGATGCCGGTGAGGTAATTAGTCGGAAGTGTTGTCAGCGAAGTGCAGCCCTCAAAGCAGTTGGACGGGATATAGGTCAGTTTTTCGCAGAACGAAATCTCCTTGAGCTGATCCAGTCCGGCGAAGGTGCGTTCAGAGAGATACGTGACGGTATCCGGCAGAACGATTTTTTCAGCTTTACTTCCGGCAAATGCGGTCGGCGCAATGGATGTGATATCGACGCCGTCATAGCTTTCGGGAATATTCACTTCCTTGCGGGAAGGATCGCACTTGACAACTGTCAGCGTAACACCGTTAAGCGCATAGGTCAAACCGTTTTTGCTGTCAGAAATCGTGCTGACCGTTGTGGTTGTAACAGCCGTGGTGGTTGTGACACTGGTTGTGCTCTGACCGGAAACCGTTGTTCCGGAAGCAGTTGTTGTCGTCTCAACGGGCAGCTCTCTGGACTTATATTTCAGTCCGGACTGCACGAATGTTGTTTCGGTTTCACTGTCCTTCGGCACAACAAACGCTGTCGCAGACACATCCGCGGATGAGGTCAGATAGGTGCTCGTGATATGTGCGGGCAGAATAACCTCTTTGAGTGCAGGGCATTTGTCAAATGCATCCAGGCAGAGGTATCTGACACCGGCAGGGAGTGTGACAGAACTGAGATTTTTGCAGTTCTGAAAGAGGTAGTTCCGGATTTCAGTTACCTGATCGGGAATCACAACAGATTTCAGTTCCTTGCATGATCTGAATGCATTGTTCTCAATGGATTTCAGCGATTCGGGCAGCGTAATTGCTGTCAGGTTTGTGTTCTCAAACGCACTGCTTCCGATATACGTCAGACCGGAAGGCAGTTTCACTGTTGTCAGAGCGGTATTGCGGAATGCGCTGCCGTTGATTGTTTTGACACTTTCAGGAATCTGAACCTTTTTCAAAGCGGTGCAACCGTCACAAAGATTGTAAGGGATCGAAGTAACAGCCTCCGGAAGACTCAGTTCTGTCAATGCTGTACAATTTGAAAAGACTGTTTCCGAAATGACGGAGACACTTTCCGGAATTTTGACAGACTTCAGCGCTTTGCAATTATTGAATGCAGCAGAATCAATACGGTGCATGGTATCCGGCAACTCAACAGTTTCCAGTGCAGCGCATCCGGAGAAGATCCCCTGCGGAAGTGTATTCATGTGCGAAGGCAGCTTAACACTCTTCAGCGATCCGTTTTCTGCAAACACATACTTCCCGATTGTTTTCAGAGAATCCGGCAGAGAAACGGATTCAAGGGCCTTGCAGGAGCGGAATGCGTTATCGCCGACGAGCGAAAGCTTCTTCGGGAGCTGAATCTTTTTCAGACCGGTGCAGTATTGGAATGCTTCGGTCTCCATCACTGTGATGCTGTCAGGGAGTGTGATTTCTTCAAGTCCGGTGCAGTAGCTGAACGCATTGGAAGGAAGCGTCTTCAAAGCGGATGCTCCGGTGAATTTCACTTTTTTCAAAGATCTGCAGGCATTGAAAGCATAAGTGCCCATGCTGCTGACACTTGCCGGAATCGTAACATTTTCCAGATAAATGCAGCTGTGGAATGCCTGAACGCCAATGGAACGAACCTGCTCCGGAATATTAACTGTTACAAGACCGGCACAGTTTTCAAATGTTCTGGACGGAATGGATGTGAGATTCTTCGGGAGAGATATTTCGGTGATGCCGGTATTTCCGAAGCAGCCTTCACCCATACTTCTTACTGTCCCTTCAAAGCAAATCGTCTTGATGCCGGAACAGCCGTAGAATGCGCTGTTGCCGATTGCGCAGTTATTCGGGAGCACAAGTTCAGGACCGATTGCGGCGCACCCGCTGAATGCGCTGTCACCGAACGTTGTCATTTCGGACGGGATCCGGAAATTGAGTTTATTGCAGTTTGCGAAGAACGAATTGGGAATTGCAGTCCAAGAACCGTGATAATCAAACTTCTGCAGATTCGAGCAGCCTGAGAACATGCTCGCCGGCAGACGGTAGCTGTCGATGCTGTCTGTCAGGCAGACATATGCAAGATTGGTGCAGTAGCTGAACATACCATCCGAAAGCTGTGCATCAGATGAAATGTACAGTCTGCGGATATTCTGGATATTGCTGAATGCGCCGGTACCAAACTGAATATTTTTGTTGAGCGGCAGTTCATGGAATACCTTGACACGCGAAAATGCTGCGTTTCCGATCTTTGTCACAGAAACCGGCAGCTTATCAATCTCAAGGCTGGTGCAGCTATTGAACGCCTGATCGCCGATTGATACAATGTCATCGTGGAAATGAACTGTTTTCAAATTTCTGCAGCTGTAAAAAACTTTTTCCGGCAAAGCTGTGACACCCTGCGGAACTGTAAACTCTGTCAGAGCACTGCAGTTTGAGAACGCCGCTTTGCCGATTTCCGTTACGGAGGACAGATCAGGAAGATCAGTCAGAACGGTGCAGTTGGCAAAAGCGCTGTCGGAAATGCTTGTCAGCTGCTTGGAAAGCTTGACCGATTTCAGCTTCGAGCAATTTGAAAATGCACCTGTACCAAGTGATTCAACGCCTTCAGCAACGATTTCTTCAATATAGTTGTTTCTGGAAAAAGCGTTGTCTGGAAGTGCCTTCAAAGATTCCGGCAGTTTGATAGATTTGAGATTCGGGCACTGACTGAATACATTGGCATCAATTGCCGCCAGGTCATCGTTGAAAATGATCTCATTCAGTGCTGTGCAATTGTTGAATGCATAAGAATCAAGCTTTTTCAGATTCTTCGGAAGCGTGATCGTTTCAAGCGAAGTGCAGCCGCCGAATGCATATTGTCCAAACTCTGCGTAGCAAGGCGGAAGCTGTACATTTTTCAGTGAAGCGCAGCTTGAAAATGCACTCTCCTGAATCATACAGGTGTTATCCGAAGCAGAACCGTCACCAAGTGAAACCGTTTCCAGAGCAGTACAACTGTTGAAAGCACAGCGATTGATCACAATGCGGGCATGCTCAGCCTTGACAGTCTTCAAAGAAGAACAGGACTGGAAAGCATAGTCATTGATGACCGTCAACGTATCTGGCAGCTGAATCTCCTTGAGCGAAACGCATCTTTCAAATGCATTTTCGAGAATCGCAGCGCATTTTTCCGGAAGTTTGACAGATTCAAGTTTCGTGCAGTTCCGGAACAATCCCTGCCGGACGGCAGCAAGACCGGAAGGCAGCTCAACACTTTTCAATGTCAATCTGGCATCGTAAAAAGCGGATTCGGCAAAATCGCTGACAGGGCAGCCGCCGAGTGTTTCCGGTATTACCGCGGCTGCATCCTTGCTGTTCCATTTGGTGATGATCGCCTTACCGTCAACAATCTTGTAGGATGCACCGGTTTTCTCGTCCTGAACGATCTGTGGGACAGTTGTTGTGACCGGAGCGGTTGATGTCTGCACTGCGGTTGTAACAGCAGGCTTTGCGGTCGTTACGGCTGCAGCGGCGGTTGTAGCCGCTTTGGCAGTTGTTGCAGTAACCGTGGAAGCGACTGTTGTCGCAGTTGCTTTTGCTGTTGTGACTGGCGGTTTTGTTGTTGTCACAGCAGCTTTCGCAGTTGTAGTCGCCGGAATTGCAGTTGTCGCAGCAGCTTTCGCCGTTGTAGTCGCCGGAATTGCAGTTGTCACAGCAGCTTTCGCCGTTGTGGTAGCCGGCTTTGCGGTAGTCGCAGCAGCTTTCGCGGTTGTAGTCGCCGGCTTTGCAGTAGTCGCAGCAGCTTTTGCCGTTGTAGTCGCCGGCTTCGCCGTTGTAACAGGAGCTTTTGTGGTGACAGCCGTTGTCACAGCTGCTTTGGTTGTTGTAACAGTCGATTTTGCAGTTGTCACTGCCGCAGTTGTTTCAGCTGCAGGCATAACCAATGCAGAAACCGGATTCTGTACAGCAAAGCTGTCGAAAACTGCAGGATTCAGCGCCGCAGGTTCTGTCAGCGTATCGGCTGCAGTGGCATGCATCGCGGTCGCCGCCATTGCCGCAGCTGTAAAAGCTGCGGCGAAACGGCGGATTTTCCGTTCTGCTCTGATTTTATTCGGATTCATGCTTCGCACCTCCGTTTTGATCTTTTGCAAGATATTCCGTGAAGCCGATCTTGACAGAACCGGATATGCATTCAACGTAATATCTGAGGATTCCCATTGCGTCTGTGACATCAACGATACCGTCCTTGTCAATATCCGCGCAGCGCTGCTGCGTGTAGGAGAATCCGAGATTCGAGCGGTTTGCAACTCTGCTTGTGTAGCACATCAGCGCAAGCATCGCGTCCTCAAGCTCAACAGTTCCGTCGAGATTGACGTCACCTGCCGCATAAGGATCCATTCCGCTCTTGGAAAGAATAATGCACTTCTGATTGTTGTTCTCATTCGCATCAACCGCCTCGGACTCAACCGTCACATAGACAAACCCGCGATAGATATCGCCGAGCAGATCAGCAGAATCAAGACGCCAGTATGCAGAAGAATGCGGCGCGATTTCCTCGCAGAACAGAGTCAGTGTTTCCTCGTCTGCGGATGCAGGCTTGATGTGAATCACAGCGGCAGAAGGTACACTGCTGCGGTTGACAGCAAAGATCGTGACATTTGTCTTGTTTCCGATATAGGTTGTGTCAGTCTCAATTGCAAGATCAGTCTTGGAAAGATCAATCTCGGCTGCATTGTTGTCAGGTGTCTTGTCATTCTCGGAAGCAGTCACTTTTGCGGTGTAAACAGCTGCATGGAGATTTTCAGGCATAACAGGAGCAAACTCCACCACCTTGGATGCGCCGGACATGATACCGGCTGCCTGAGTGTCAGATGCAACCTCTGCACCGTTTTCATCGAGGATGTGAAGGGTCAGTTCTGCAACGTCGGAAGTGCCGTCATTGTAAACCGCCATGCTGATCGGCAGCTTTTCGCCCGCAGCTGCATTCTCATAGCTGAAAGCAGTCTCCCCGACACGAATGTCAGCTGTGTCAGTCAGGATACCGCCTGCAAGCGCACTGCTGGTCTGAATCTTATCCTCTGCGAGGGTTGCCGCGGTGCGGCGCATCGCATAGAGCGTATCCTCACCGCACTGACCGACGGAAATGCTCTCGTAATAGATATCCTCTCCGGCTTCAATGCTGACAGGATTCGTGAATTCGCCGGATTCTGCATCATAGCGGGTGCTGAACACCTCAGCGCGCTTATCGGTTTTATGCAGGAAGATAATGCGGTCGCCGGCAATTGCATAGCGCTCCGTTACACCGATTTTCTCGCTGCAAAGATCCGCAGCCGTCTTGTAATCAGATGTCGCGCAGAGCTTTCCGTTCTGATACCAGATCAGTCCGGATGCATCCTTGCCCGGAATCTTCTCAAACTTCGGAGAACCGATTTCACCGGTTGCAAGCTCGGTCACATTGCCTTCTGTGTCGATCACGAAAAGTGTATTGACAACATGTTCTTCAGCATCAAGCTTGCCGGTGACATATGCGCAGAGCGGATTGCCGTCTGCATCATTGCCGCAGGCGAAGCCGTAACTCTCCGGAAGGTTCTCTGCCAGAACAACAGGTGTATCCCAGCCGTCTTCGGTTTCCTTTGCGCAGAGGATCATGTTGCTTTCGTCATTTCCGAAAATCTGTCCGTTTGCATTGGATTTCCAGAACAGATAGGTTGTGTCATTCGCGCGGACAAACACAGGAGACGAAGCAAATGCACCGTCTTTGTTTGCGTCAAATGTCAGGAAGTTTGTGAATGCGCCGGTTGTAGGATCATATTTTGCAGTCTTGAACTGAAGCTGCTTTGCGTAGGTTTCGAGGTTATCCGACTCGCCTTCTTCATAGACCTTGGCGGATTCGAGATATGCGATGCGGATGCCGTCCTCAGAAGCAAAGAGGAACGGTGCTGTGTCTGCATTCTGATTGTCATCAACCGCCTTCGGTGTTGTCCAGGACTTCGTGTCAGGATCATACAGCGAATAAACCAGATACGATGCGTTTTCGAGACCGCGTGCAGCATCCTGCATGGTCCAGACCATCATCGCGGTGGTGCCGTCGCTGGCGATCTTCGGCGTGGAGCCGAACGCGATGCCGCCCTGAATTTCTGTCATGCTGTTTCTGAGCTGACCGTGCCACTCGCCTGCTGCGGCAAGATCCTCAGCACTGATCGCTTTGTAGTTTTCAGGATTCTTGGAGACCTCCTCAACGGTCAGTCCGTTCGGGAGAAGCAGGCGCGGACGTCCGCCGCCGCCGTTTCTCGGATAGAACTGCAGTGTGCCGTTGTAGATTTTGAAGTCTTCGAGTTCATGGTCCAATGCAACAATGCGGAATCCAGCGTCAATATTCAGTGCAACATTCGTGATCTTCGGATCCGGTACGATATCGCCCTCTACAACGAAGGAAGGTGCGCCGTAAGCCTCGGCTGCGATGATATCCTCGGAACCGACACCTGCTGCAAGCTCCACGCCGATTTCAAAGGAGCCGCTGAGTCCGACAGAAATCGAATTGCTGCCTGTCTTATTGAAGTTGTGCGTGTAGGTAACCGTCACACTGAGAGAACCGCTTGCACTGAATGTGAATTTTGCGAAAACAAGAGGGCAGAATGCCGGTCTGAATTCCGGCGTCTCAACAGAGCCCTCAATAGAACCGGTCACGCTCAGGGATACTTCTGCGGTATTGCTCTCGATGTCGATCGAGCCGCTTGCCGCGATTTCAAGTCCGAATTCGATTCCGACAGGTCCGATTTCAAGTTCTTTACTAATGCCGAAAGCAATGGTAAGCGAAATAGCATCGCCGTCAACCGTCATATTTACGGACCACGGACTGTCAAGATCTTCGTTTTTGAAGTTCGGGATCATGATCGTCATGTCGAGATAATTACCGAGCTTGTTCTGCAGTTCCAGCGGTGCAGGAACTGTAACAGTAAAGTCATCAGAGAATGTGTCAATGATTGTCTGTTCGATATCCTGAACCTGTGTGCTGTCAGAAGGATCGCGCGGAATCTCAATAATTTTCAGTCCGAGCTGTGTTTCAAACTCATCACCTTCCGATGCGATAATCCGGATGCTGACCGGAACATCCGCACGGAACATATTGGGTGTCAGCTCCATAAATGCCATCGTTCTGCCGACAGCTTTCATTTTCTTGATGACACGGTTTTCCTGAACGAGCTGATACTCAGCGCCCTCGTTATACTTGCCGACAGAAGCGGTGATCGAGAACGTGATATCGCTGTTTCTGTCAACATTGTGGGTTCTGCTCAGGAGACCGATATATCCGTCCTGAGCCGAATTGAACAGTGCATAAGTGAGCGAGAAGGCATTGTCTTCGTAATCTCCGCTCATCGCAAATGTTTCGATATAGGTGGATTTGCGTTTCGGGAAGACATAATCTTCATCGTAGTTCTCATAGCCCTCTGCCGTGATTGCAACATGATACAAAGATGCATCATCACCGCGCGGGACAACAACTCTGCCTCGGTCATCGGCAGCCTTGGTCAGGACAGTAGAACCGCCCTTGGTCAGTGTCAGGTTCGCATTGCTGATGACATCGCCGTTCTTGTTTGTGACCATGAACAGGAAGTCATGTTCCGGATCAAATGCAATGCCGTAAAGCGGATCGTTGACATTTGCGATCTTGATCGGTGCAACCTGCACTTTGACATTACTGCTGGTCGAGGATTTTCTGACCTCCGCTTCCGTCTTGCGGTAGAATCCCGGCAGTTTGGAACTCAGAATACCGTTGATCGCATAGACAACACTGAACTTCTGTCCGGGGTGCAGAACAGAAATGTTCTTGGATTTGTCAATGATCTGGAGAATGCCGTCTGTATCAATAAATCTGGTCTGATAGACCTTTGCACGGGATGTGCCTTCCGCAGTGACACCGGCAACCTCGGAAATTGTCTGACCGATATCGGTCGAGAGCTCGTTGAGGTCGATCGGAGACTGGTTATCTACGAGTACCTCAGCGTAAAGCGTTTTGTTGCGGAGAACCGGATCAAATGTTACTGTAATCGCTGCTGCTTCCTGACCGTAGACCTTAATCGGCTGTGTGGACGGGAAGTGTGCGGAAACAGGCTCATTGAACGGCTGGAGTGTTGCGCTGAAATCAGCGCTGAAATTGTAGGAACCGTTGCGGTCGCCGCGGACAATCCAGCTGACTGTCTGCTGACTGCCACCGCTGATCGTTCCGAGATTGACAACACGCGGTGCCGAGGAAGGTGCATCCTCAACAAGCGAGAGTCCGCTCGGGAGATTGAGCGATGCTGTGCAGTCTGTCAGCGGAAATTCAGCATCGGCATTGTTCATCACGATCATATCGACCTTGAAGAACTCCTTGATGAACTGCGCCTTGACAGGCACACGCATCAGAACAACTGTCTTGACATCATGTGTGATTGTTTTGACAATGTAATCATATCCGGAGCTGCTGCCGCCGGAGCCGCCGGAGCCGTTGCCGCTGCTCACAACAATACCGTTCGTCCGGTCATAGTAAATGCGGATGTGATCGACAACGCGGGTTGTTACAGTGTAGGAAAGATCAACGTCGATTTTGACGAGCTGGCAGTTTTCCGGATCCTTGACATTGATGCCTGCTGCCTTGATCTCAGAGAGAGACATGCGGTGGACGGAGAAATCCGCCTTGACGAGCTGATCCTGCGCAATGGAGAATTCGAGCTCGGTTTTGCCGCCCGGACGGGTTGTGCAGCTCTGTGTAGCCGGCAGATATCCGTTGCCGAATACGCCGATCTCGTGGTCGCCCGCAGTGCAGACAATCTCAACTTTACCGTTCGCGTCGGTCATGTATTTGCTCTGGTGCTCGGTACCGACATCGACATAGACCGCCGCACCGGCTGCCGGTGTGCCGTCCATTTTCTTGACGGTAGCAATAACCGTGGACATGATATCCGGCTCCGCAACGGTGACTTTGCCGGTGAATGTATCGGTCAGACCGGATGCATTTGTGACGGTCAGGGATACATCATAGGTGCCTGCTTCTTTATAGGTGTGCGTGAACAGCGCGTTCTTGACAGAGGATTTCTTTGCAGATTCGCCGTCACCGTAGACAATGCTGACTTCGGTGATATCATCAGCATTTTTGGAGTTGCGTGCATCATAGCTGTAGGACATGCCGAGCACCTGCTTCGAGGTGAACTCGAGAGATGCCTGCGGAATTGCCTGAATCTTGAGCGGATCGAGCGTGACAGATACGGAGTTGCCGTTTGTCATCAGCGCCATGACGCGATAGATCATGTTTCCGCCGACCAGAAGATCGGAATCCTGACAGGAATACTCCGTGACCTTCTCCTTCGGCGCCGCCTTTGCAATGCAGGTTTCCTTTCCGCCAGCACCGATCTTGCGCCACAGATAGAAGGAAGACACGCCGGTCACATCCGGACAGGTCCAGCTGACTGTGACATATTTTCCTTCGGATTTCGCCGCAGCATCCTTGATTTCCGCCTTGCGGTCATCAACGGTGTAGGTATATTCCGCAACCGCCTTGTTGCCGGCAGCATCAACAGCTGTCACCTGAACGGTCACGCTGCTCTCTTTCAGGATGGTCTCAGGGAGCTCTGCACTCACAATCAGTTCCGTATTCGCCTGATTGCGCGCAGTTTCAGTTGTTTTCAGTGCAGTCCACTGATCGGTATCCTTGCAGCGGTAAGCAGCCGTGATCGACGCGATCTGATTGTCATCGGTTGCTAGGATCTGCATGCTGCGGTGGACAGAGCAGACAATCTGCTGATCGGATGTCAGTCCGCACTCTGCGATCACAGGATCAACTTTATCCGGTGTGCGGTGAACCTCGCCGGATTTTGCCGATGTGCTCACGTTGCCTGCAATGTCGATAGCAGACACCTGATAATAGTAGATACCGTCCGCGGCAACATTTTTGTCTGTGTAGGTTGTGTTCAGGCCGACATTTGCGATTGTCACATACTTCTCTGCATTTCCGTCGGAACGGTCGATCCGATAATACTTCACGTCCTCGGAATCGGATGCAGTCCACTGCAGAACATTCGCGCTGACAGTCATTTCAGCTGTCAGCTTCTTCGGCGGATTCGGCGCAGTGTTATCAACAGTGATAGATTTTACCGGAGCCTTTGCCGGATCGCCGGTATTGCCGTATCTGTCCGTGGCATAGGCACGGAGATACAGCGTACCCTCTTTCAGGGTCTTGTCATTGATGGTGAAGTTTTTGGTCAGATCATACAGCACCATCTTCTTCCATGTCTTCTGATCCTGCGAATACTCAAGTGTACGGGACGATACGCCCGCAGTATCACTTGCAGAGACAGAGACAACAAGCGGAGCAGATGCCGAAGCTACCTCAGAGGATACGCCGATTGCGGAAACAACAGGCGGCGTAACATCGCTGTTCGAGACAAAGCGGTACGGCTCAGAGGGTTTACCTGCATTGCCTGCAGTATCAACTGCATAGACCGTCACGGTGTAACGGGTATCGGGAACAACCGTGAGGTTGATGCCGAGCTCTTTGTCAATTGTGTATTCTCTTGTCTGGCTGTCTGTCGAGACGATTGCGATAAAGTGATGGAAATCCTCATCAGCGACATCATCCCATGTGAGCGACGCAGCATTCGGCGTTACACTGACAGGACGAATATTTTTGACCTGTTCCGGTGCTGTGTTGTCAAATGCGACCGAGATCACATTTGCTCCGGATGTTTCGTTCTTGTCGCCGTCAGCCGCCATTGCGCGCAGCTGATAAACACCGTCATCGTAATCTGCGGTGTTGATTGTCCAGGAGAGTGTATCCCCTTCCGTCTCGCAGATCGCCTTCCATGTCTTTCCGTCATCGGCAGAAAGATCACAGCGGACACCTGCCACGCCGTTCTCATCCTTCGCGGCGATTTCAATCTGAAGATCGCCGGAGACACGCTGACCGCCGGTCGGCGTAAAGCGGATAATTTCAGGCGCAGTTTTGTCAGCAGCAGGCGTGACAGACACGGACTTGCTCTTTTCACTTTCCTGACCGTAGCTGTCAACCGTTGAAATCGCATATGTATACTTCTGACCTGCCATCAGCTCAGTATCTGTATAGGAAAGCTTGTCACGGCCTGTGATTTCTGCTGCAAGATCCCATGTTTTGCCGTCCTTATTCAGACGGTAGACACGGTATCCGGTGGCAGAAGCTTCTGCAGCCATTGTCCATGTCAGAACAGCGGTTCTGCCGCCTGCTTCCGCCTCAAGCGTGACCGGCTTGAGCGGATGATTCTGGACATTCACGGATGTTTCTGCAGAAGCAGTCAGACCGTCCGTATCTTTGACAGTAATCGAGATGGTGTAAGCACCGTCAGCGAGCTTTGCTACATCCCAGTGATAATTGATCGTGCTGAGATCCTCTCCGCCGAGATCAACCTTCTGGGTGACGATTTTTCCGTCCGGTCCTTTGATGTCGAGCTGCATCTCGGAAAGCGGTGCAGCCTGACTGAGGCGAACCGTGAGATCGCTGTTTGCATCGGAAACAGACTCAGCCGGAAAATCCGCGCTGGTGATTTCAATTGCAGATGTGTGAACATCAAGCACAAGAGATTTCGCGGTCTCGGTACCGCTGCTTGTCACTGCCGAAACAGCGTACTCATAATCAGAATCCGCTTCCAGTTTCGTATCGGTATAGGTCAGACCGGTGGTTTCGCCGATCTTTTTGCCGTCACGGTAAATACGGTAGCCGGTTACGGGCTGATCGGTATACGGCATATCCCATTTGAGCGAAACGGTTTTGCTGCCGATACCGGTTGCCTGCAGCGATACCGGCTCGTAGAGCGGCTGAACCTTGACGCTTGTTTCGGGCTTGCTTGCATCATAGATATCATAGCCGGAAGTGAAAATATTTGCACCTTCCACCTGAATCGGGAACTCAGAGAGTTCATCAAAACCGGTCGGTGCAGTGAATGTCAGGACCGCGACATCGCCGCGGTGCAGCGTATCACCGGTGTACAGACCGGAAAGCTTGACCGATCTGCCGGCTGCAGCGTACTGGCAGTCGCCGGAGATAAACGAAACATCCTTGAGCTTCAGTGCGGAATCAAATCCGACTGTAATCTCATATGCAGCGATGTCTTTTGTCCAGTCTACAACAGAAAGTGCAATCCGGAATTCATCGCCGGGGAAACAGGTTGCGTTCGTCATGGCGAGCGTCAGGGACTCGTCAAGTGCGGTACCGGGCTTCACGGGAATCTCAGCAGAGGCACCGGAAAGAACCTGAGAAAGTGCATACTGATCACGCACATCAATGATTCCGTCTTCGGTGACATCGTACTGAACAAAGTCCTTCTCGGCAAAAATCGTTTCCGGATGTTCGCCGAGGAGCTTGACCAGTGCAGCCAGATCGTCTTTGTTTCGTTTTCCGTCGCCGTTGACATCACCGCGGCTTGCGGCTTCTGCTTCGGCAGCGAAAGCTGTTAGCGCTGTTTGCAGCGGAAGTGCATTCAGGAACATAAATGCAGCGGTTCCGCATGCGAACAGCTTTGTTCGCAATTTTTCCATAGCAGCTCCTTTTCAATAATATGATAGGTTTTGTACGGATATCTGCAAACCATTTGTTATATATGTTTGCATCTATACGAATAGTTTATTCTATCACATTTCCGTGCAAATGTCAATATATAGAAGTATGAATGCGCAATATCTGGCAATCTGAATGCATCTTAGCAAGAAAGCGGAAACATATTGATCAGAAATCCTATACTATTTATATATGATATACAGACTATCAGCTATCCACTTGACGATTTGGGAAAGATGTGATAATATATGTGTATCAGATAAAACATGGAGGCAAGATTCATGAAATATTACATGCCGACAAAAGTTTACAGTGAACCGGACTGCATTGCGCATCATGCAGAGGAGATTGCAGCATTCGGTTCTCATGCGCTGATTGTCACAGGCAGATGCTCTGCGAAGAAAAACGGCGCGCTTGATGATATGACCGCAGCACTGCAAAATAACGGTCAGCAGTTCACGCTTTTCGATGAGATTGAAGAAAACCCTTCTGTTGAGACAGTCATGAAAGCGCGTGATACGGGTCTGCGATGCGGTGCCGATTTTGTGATCGGAATCGGCGGCGGCTCCCCGATGGACGCTGCAAAAGCAATTGCTCTGATGATGAACCGTCCCTACAGCGACTGGGATGCACTCTACACAGCGGGCAGCTCCCCTGCTCTGCCGGTCATAGCCGTCCCGACAACATGCGGAACCGGCTCGGAGGTCACGGGCGTTTCCGTCCTGACGAGGCATGACCTGAAAACAAAGGTCTCGATCAAACATAAAATCTTCTCGTCGCTCGCTTTGATCGACGGCAGATACATTTGCAATACACCGCACAAAATCATCGTCAATACAGCGATTGATGCTCTCTCACATCTGATCGAAAGCTGTGTGAACACGCAGCCACACTGTTTCAGCGAGATGAGTTCATATGCCGGACTGCGTCTCTGGGGCGAATGCAGACCCAATATCGAAGGGAGTGCACCGATTGACCCCGAAGCAGCACAGAAGCTGATGAATGCCTCAGCGCTTGCCGGTATGTCCATCGCACAGACCGGCACTGCGATTCCGCATGCGCTCAGCTATATGCTGACGTATCACGCGGGCGTTCCCCACGGAGCCGCAGTTGGTGCCTTTCAGGCGAATTATCTTGATTTTGCAGAGCATTCTCTGCGCGAAAAGATTTTGCTGGCTGCCGGATTCCGTGATACCAATGAACTCAGATCATTTATTCATAATCTCGCACCGGTTCAGGTTGACCATGCACTGCTGGAATCTTCCGCTGACAGCGTCCTGCAGAATCCGGAGAAGCTGCGGCTCTGTCCGTATCCGATTGACAAAGAAATCATGCAAAAGCTGATTGCAATCTGACAGAAGGCAGATTACGGTTTTGGCTCTATTTGCTCTCATTCAACTGATCCCCAACCAGTGAGGTGAACTGCGTGATCCATTATTATTACGGCAACGGAAAAGGAAAAACTACCGCAGCGATCGGTGCTTGCATACGTGCAGCCGGTGCCGGAATGCAGTGCGCTGTTGTGCAGTTTCTCAAAAACGGCTCAAGCAGTGAGATAACAATGCTCCGCTCGCTCGGGATACCCGTTTATGCATGCAGTTTTCAGGGCGTTCGCTTTTTTCGGGACATGTCGGAATCGGAGCAGCAAACTGTCATCAGCGAACATAACGGGAATCTGCGCAGGCTCATCGGGATGCAGGCAGATTTTATGGTTCTCGATGAGCTCGGCGATGCTCTGCGGCGGAATGCGGTTGATTGTTCGCTTGTCAGCCGGATACTTGATCTGCAGGATTGCGAGATCATTCTCACCGGACACAAGCAGGTTCCCGAAATCATGGAACGAGCCGATTACATCACTGAATTCCGCTCGGTCGCGCATCCCTATCAGGACGGCATTGCTGCCCGGAAAGGAATCGAATATTGAATCTCTATACCTATCGAAACGGCAAACGCCTGCGATGCGGCTACACAACCGGTTCCTGCGCAGCCGGTGCCGCCAAAGCAGCAGCAGAAATGCTGCTCTCCGGTCAGGTCTGCCCGCAGATATCACTCATGACACCTGCCGATATCCTGCTGAATCTTGATATTTGCGAGATTAGTATGCAGCAGGAATCCGTCACCTGTGCCGTGCAGAAAGACAGCGGAGACGATCCCGATGCAACACGCGGGATTCTGATTTATGCAACTGTATCAAAAGCGGATACCGGCGTTGAAATTGCAGGCGGCACCGGCATCGGGACTGTGACAAAGCCCGGGCTCGATCAGCCCGTCGGTTCAGCGGCGATTAACTCCGCACCGCGCAGGATGATCACTGAAGCTGTGACTGAAACAGCGGAAAAGCACGGCTATTCCGGCGGATTCCGCATCGTGATTTCAGCCCCGGAAGGCACGGAGATCGCAAAAAAGACGTTTAATCCGCGCATGGGCATCATCGGCGGGATTTCCATTATCGGCACCACCGGAATCGTTGAACCCATGAGCAATTCTGCGATTATTGAGACAATCCGGACAGAAGCGAACATGCGCAAAGCTGCCGGACTTCAAACGCTGGTGCTGACTGTCGGCAATTACAGCGAACAGTTTATTCGGCTGCAAAAGCCCGCTCTCTCCGAGATTTCTGTGATGTGCAGCAACTTTATCGGTGAGGCTGTGGATATCGGTGTATCGCTCGAATTTTCCGATATTCTGCTGATCGGTCATATCGGCAAACTCGTCAAACTCGGGTCAGGCATCATGCAGACACACTCGTCATATGCGGACGGCAGAATGGAGACGCTGATCACTTGTGCTGCGCTTGCCGGTGTGCAGCGCGATATCCTGCTGCGGATCAATGACTGCGTGACAACCGACGCAGCGCTTGAAATTCTCTTTGAGACCGACAGCGCCGTGCAGACGCTTGATATCCTGACGGAACGCATCGGGCATTATCTCACCGCGCGCGTTCACGATCAGGTGCGGATCGGCGCTGTGATCTTTTCCAATCAGCATAATCTGCTGCTGAAAACATCGCTGGCAGATCAAATTCTGGATACAGTTACAGGAGAATAACATGGTACATTTTGTCGGAGCCGGATGCGGTGCACCGGATTTAATTACAGTTCGCGGTCAGCGCTTGCTAACAGAAGCGGATGTTGTGATCTATGCAGGCTCGCTCGTCAATCCGGAACTGCTGGAATGCACGAAAGCAGACTGTGAAATCTATAACAGCGCCGTTATGACATTAGATGAAGTGATTGCTGTCATGGTACGCGCAGAATCCGCAGGAAAAACAACCGTCCGCCTGCACACCGGCGATCCGTCTCTCTACGGTGCAATCCGCGAGCAGATGGACAAACTGGACGCGCTTTCTATTTCATATGATATCTGCCCCGGCGTGAGTTCATTTTGCGGCGCTGCTGCAGCGCTCAAAGCTGAGTACACACTGCCGGATGTCTCGCAGACCGTGATCATCACGCGAATGGCAGGGCGCACACCGGTTCCGGAGCGTGAACAGATTGAGCAGCTTGCCAGACATCAGGCAACAATGGTGATTTTTCTGAGCACAGGCATGCTGCCGGCGCTTTCTGCAGCACTGATCAGCGGCGGATATCCGGAGTCAACACCTGCTGCAATTGTCTATAAGGCAAGCTGGCAGGATGAAAAGGTCTGCCGTTGTACGGTCAGGACGCTTGCAGAAACCGCAGAAGCAAATGATATCCGGAAGACTGCTTTGATTTGCGTCGGGCGTTTTCTCGGTGATGATTATGCGCTTTCAAAGCTCTATGACCCTGCCTTTGAGACGGAATTCAGAAAGGCTGCGTTATGAAACGGATCGCGATCATCAGCCTGACCGAATCAGGCAGAGTACTGTCTGAGACGATTGCGGCAAATCTGAACGGATACCAAATCAGGCGATACTGCTTCTATAAACATGCGGATGAACATGCCGAATCGTTTACTGATCTGTCGGATTTGACCGCATCCATTTTTGAGAAAACAGATGCACTCATATTTCTGACGGCATGCGGGATTGCAGTGCGTATGATTGCGCCGCTGCTGAAATCCAAGCTGACTGATCCGGCTGTGATTGCCGCGGATCAGTCAGGCGCGTTTATTATCCCGCTGCTCTCCGGACATATCGGCGGTGCAAATCTGCTTGCGAAAAAAATCGCGGAGATTACCGGCGGCACGGCAGTCATCACAACTGCTACAGATTCTGGCGGGCTGTTTTCACCGGATTGCTTCGCGTTGCAAAACAACCTCCTGATTACGGATATGGATGCTGCAAAAGAAATCGCTGCGGCAGCGGTAAACGGAGAGCAGATCGGATTTCAAAGTGATCTTCCATTTCAGGCACTCCCCTCACCTTTGACCGAGTCCGGCTCGCTTCGATGCGGAATCTATGTGGGTACAGATACATCTATCAGCCCGTTTCCTCTCACGCTGCATCTTGTGCCGCGCAATCTTGTGCTCGGGATCGGATGCAAAAGCGGCGCAAATCAGGATGATATTCAACGAGCAGTCAAGCAGGCTTTGCAGACGCAACATCTGGATTTCCGGCGTATCTGCGCTGTTTCCAGTATTGATCTGAAAGCAGATGAGCCCGGATTGCGCGCATTCTGCAGCAGCCATGATCTCCCGTTTTCTACGTACAGCGCAGATGAACTCATGCAGGTCAGCGGGACATTCACCGCCTCTGATTTCGTCAGACAGGTTACCGGTGCCGACAATGTCTGCGAACGCAGCGCTGTCCGATGCAGCGGCGGCAGGCTCATCATGCGTAAGTATGCTTTCGCAGGCGTAACGGTCGCCTGTGCAGAAAAACAAACAGTTCTCAGATTTGAAAGGACGGAATTATGATTCTTTATGTGGTCGGGTTCGGCAGCGGCAGCCGATGCAGTATGACTGCCGAAGCGGAGCAGGCAATCTCGGACAGTACACTGATTGTCGGCTATCAGACTTATGTTGAGATCATGCGCGGATTCTTTCCGGAAAAGGAATACCGTGCAACCGGCATGCGGCAGGAAACCGCGCGCGTTCGTGAAGCGCTTGAGGCGGCACAGTATGAAAATACTGCACTGGTTTGCAGCGGCGATCCGGAGCTCTACGGCATGGCGGGTCTTGCCTATCAGCTCAGGGCAGACTATCCGGATGTGATCATTCAGGTTGTGCCGGGTGTCTCTGCTGCTTTCACCGGCGGCGCACTGCTCGGTGCCCCTCTGACACATGACTTTGCCGTCATCAGTCTGTCCGACCTGCTGACATCGCCCGAGACGATCCGGAAACGCCTCTGCTGTGCAGCGGAAGCGAACTTCGTGATTGTACTGTATAATCCGTCCTCGAAACACCGTCCTGAGCATCTCATGCGGGCATGCGATCTGATTCTGCAATACCGTTCACCGGAAACCGTCTGCGGGTATGTCCGGAACATCGGCAGAGAGGATCAGAGCTACCGCGTTCTGTCTTTGCAGGAGCTTCGGGACACGCAGGTCGATATGTTTACGACCGTCTTTATCGGCAACTCTGAGACAATGCTCATCGACGGCAAAATGGTCACACCGCGGGGCTACCGCGATGTCTAAGGTACTGATTTTCGGCGGCACAACCGAGGGCAGGGCGCTCGCGGAATTCTGCGCGAAAAACTGCATTCCTGCTGATGTTTCATCCGCGACAGATTACGGCGCCGATCTTCTTCCCGCAGCGGTCGGTATTCTGCGCGGCAGGCTTGATGCAGATGCAATACAGATGCTGCTGCAGCAAAATCATTATTCACTCGTAATCGACGCGACACACCCGTATGCGATTGAAGCGACGCAGAATATCAGGCAGGCATGCTCTGCACAGAACACTGCATATTATCGCCTTCTGCGCGATTCTTCTCCGGTTTACGGCGAATCTGTATCCGGTCTGAACGATCTGGTCGCTCTGCTTAACAGAACAGATGATACAATTCTGAGCACGCTCGGCAGCAAATCTGTTTCCGCATTGACAGCTGTCAATGATTATGCTGACAGAATCTGGCTGCGCCTGCTTCCCTCGGATACCGTTATTGACACCTGTACAGCGCTCGGGTATGATCCGGACAAAATCATTCTTGCAAACGGGCCGTTCCGCACAGATGAAAATATTGCACACATCCGGCAATCTCATGCTGATATTTTACTGAGCAAAGAAAGCGGAGCAATCGGCGGGTATCCCGAAAAAGCTGCTGCTGCGAAATCCTGCGGCATCCGGATGATCACACTCTGCAGGCCGCAGGAAACGGGCTATACATATAATAAAACAACGCAAATACTGCTGCAAATGAAGAAGGATAAACTGCTATGAAACTATACTTGATCGGAACCGGCACCGAGGGACGCAGAACACTGACCGCCGAAGCTGCCGAAGCGATTGCATCATCCGGACTGCTGATTGGTGGGGCGCGGATTCTGGAACCGTTCCGTGACACAAAGGCAGAATGCATCTGCACATACAAAACCGATGAGATCGTTCAGGCAATCCGGCATACAGAACACGGGATCGTTTCTGTTCTTTTCTCCGGAGACTGCGGATTTTTCAGCGGTGCAAAAAAACTGCTTGCGGCGCTGCCGGATGCTGATATCACCGTACTCCCCGGCATTTCCTCGGCTGCAGCATTTTGCGCAAAGATCGGCAAGACTTATGAAAACATGCGGTTTGTATCGCTGCACGGTACAAAGGCGAATATCGCAATCGAGGCTGCGACACATCCGCACTGCTTTTTTCTGCTCGGCGGCGATATCCGCGCTGCTGATGTCTGCAAAAGACTTTGCGATTATCATCTCGGAGAAGTCCGCGTATACATCGGCGTGAATCTCGGATATCCGGATGAACGAATCATGTCAGGCTGTGCGCATGATTTCACAGGTTTTACGGATGATACGCTGACCGTTCTGGTAACCGAAAATCCGGATTATCTGCGATATCTTCCGTCAGCGATTCCGGATTCGCAGTTTCAGCGCGGCAATGTCCCGATGACAAAGTCGCAGATTCGCTGCAATATTGTGTCACAGCTGCATATCCGACATGATGGTGTCTGCTGGGATATCGGCTGCGGCACCGGCTCTGTTTCTGTGGAGATGGCGTATCGCTGTCCGCAGGGCACAGTGCTTGCATTTGATAAGAATCCCGAAGCCGTCCGCATGACAACAGAGAACGCAAAAGCTTTTTCATGCGACAATATCCATGTGACTGAGGGAATCTGTCCCGATGTACTTCATGACGCAGCAGCGCCTGATCATGTGTTTATCGGCGGCAGCACCGGAAATCTGGACGCGATCTGTGATGTGATCGCTGAGAAGAATCCGGCGGCTGATATTGTCATCACTGCTGTATCACTGGAAACACTCGCGCAGGCTGTGCACTGTTTTGAATCGTGCAGCGTTCCCTGTGAGATCGTTCAGATCGCTGTCACCGGAACGCGAAAGATCGGCACACACACAATGCTGGATGCGCAGAATCCGGTGTTTCTGATTTGGGGGCAGCTGCAATGCGGAGAATCATGATCGCCGGAACCGGCAGCGGGTGCGGCAAAACCACAATAACCTGTGCGCTGCTTTCTGCTTTGAAACAGCGCGGGATTCAAGCATCATCGTTCAAATCCGGACCGGATTACATCGACCCGATGTTTCACCGCGAAGTACTCGGCACTCCGTCCTACAATCTCGACAGTTTTTTCTGTGAGCGCGACACACTTTGCTATCTGCTCGACCGCTGCAGCGCATCCGCAGATATTGCCGTCATAGAGGGTGCTATGGGATTTTATGATGGCGATTCCGGTTCCGCATTCGCGCTGTCTGAGCAGACCGAAACAACGGTTATCATCGTGATTGACTGCAAAGGGATGCAGGCTTCAATCGGTGCGGTCATGCAGGGGTTTCTGCAGTACAAAACGCCGAACAGGATCGCCGGATTTCTGTTCAACCGACTTCCGGAACGCCTGATTCCGTATGTACAGCAGTTATGCAGCGATCTGCATACAACCTGTTTCGGCGTTCTTCCGCGTCAGAAGGCGGATTTTCCGAGCAGACATCTCGGACTTGTCACGGCAGCCGAAATCACCGGTATTCAGCAGCAGATGCATGCACTCGGACAGGCGGCGCTGCAGTATATTGACCTTGATCTGATCATGCGTGCGGCAGAGAACCCGCTGCCACAATATCAAGCGCCGCAGATACCACACTGCAAAGCCAATCCCGTTATTGCGGTTGCAAAAGATGAAGCGTTTTGCTTTCTGTATACCGAAAGTCTGGATTTGCTGAGGGACATGGGGTGCGAGATCCGGTTCTTTTCCCCGATTCACGATACACATCTGCCGGACGCAGACGGTCTGATTCTCTGCGGCGGATATCCGGAACTGCATGCAAAAGCGCTGTCCGAGAATACGGGCATGCGCAGCGAGATCCGGAATGCAATCCTCTCCGGAATGCCGGCTATCGCGGAATGCGGCGGATTCATGTATCTGCACACTTCACTGCAAACAAAATCCGGTACAGAATATCCGATGGCGGATGTGATCAGCGGCACTGTGTTCCCGACAGATTCTCTGCAAAGATTCGGATATATCTCGATGAAATCGCAGCAGGATCAGCTTTTGTGCGAGGCGGGACATTCGCTGCGGGCGCATGAATTTCACTACTGGGACAGCACTGCCTGCGGAAACAGTTTTCATGCAGTCAAACCGGACGGCAGAAGTTGGGATTGCTGTCATACATCTGAGACGATGTACGCAGGTTTTCCGCATCTCTATTTTTATTCAGATATTCAGGCTGCTTTCCGCTTTGCAGAAGCAGCTGCCAAATACGGAGCCAAGGATGGAACGAATCAAACAAATCAAACCGCCCGATAAGCATTATTATCAGGCAGCCAAACAAAATTGGGACAGCATCGCAAAACCGCTCGGGAGCTTTGGCGTTCTGGAGAAAATGATACAGCAGATTGCTGCGATACAGTGCACGGTAAATGTTGATATCAGCCGCCGGACAGCCGTCATATTCTGCGGCGATCACGGGATTGTAGAGGAAGGCGTGACGCAGTGCGGCAGCGATGTGACTGCGATCTGTGCAAAGGAAATCGCCGAGGGCAAATCGAATGTCAATGTGATTGCACAGCAGTTCGGCACAGATGTGATTGCGGTCGATATCGGGCTGCGCGATCAGGTCAGTGCACTGAATCTGCTGCAAAAAAATATAGCGCATGGTACACAGAATTTTACCAAGCTGGCCGCCATGACAGAAGCAGAAACCGTAAAAGCGATTCAGACCGGCATTGACATTGCACAATCCTGCAAAGCGCAGGGCGTTCAGATTCTTATCGCCGGAGAAATGGGAATCGGAAACACAACGTCTACATCTGCGCTTGCATCTGTGCTGCTTGATCTTCCGCCGGAAATTGTGACCGGCAAGGGCTCGGGGCTCAGCACGGACGGGCTGCATCGAAAGATTGATACGGTTCGCCGCGGTATCGAACTGCATCATCCGGATCGTGAACATCCGCTGCACCTGCTGCAGACGCTCGGCGGACTGGAAATAGCTGGCATGACCGGATTGTTCCTCGGCGGCGCGATCTATCAGATTCCTGTGATCATTGACGGTGTGATCTCCGCTGCGGCTGCGGCAATTGCATATCTGCTGAATCCGCTTTGCCGGGAATACATGCTCGCAAGTCACTGCTCAGAGGAACCGGCTGCAAAAGGTCTGCTGCAGTTGATTCAGCGCAAGGCGGTTATTGATGCAGGGCTGCGGCTCGGAGAAGGAACCGGCGCACTGCTCCTCCTTCCCTTGCTTGACGGCGCACTTGCACTCTACCGGCACGCGCACCGGTTTGATGAAGCGCAAATAGAAAGGTATACAGAATTCACATGACCATTCTCGTAACAGGCGGCTCCAAATGCGGAAAATCCGGATTTGCAGAGTCGCTGCTCGAATCATGCAGCGGTACTAAAATCTATCTGGCGACAATGCAACCCTTCGGCGATGATGCCCGTGCAGCGATTGAAAGGCACCGCGAAATGCGGAAGAATAAAGGATTTCATACGGTCGAGTGCTATACAGATCTTGATCAACTTCATCTGCCGCAGGGCAGTCATGTATTGCTTGAATGCATCGGCAACCTGACAGCGAATGAAATGTTCCGTGAATCCCCTCCGCAGAATGTTGCATCACACATTCTGAACGGCATCCTGCGCCTGCAGCAAGATGCTGAAAAACTCGTGATTGTGACGAATCAGGTCGGCAGTGACGGTATCCGGTATGAAGCATCGACACAGCGATATATCTCGGTGATCGGCACACTGAACCGGATGCTTGCAGAACACGCTGATGCTGTCTATGAATGCGTCTGCGGAATCCCGATCTGTCTGAAAGGAGCGCGGCAATGCTGAAATCACTGATCTCCGCCTTTTTGATGTATTCGCGGATTCCGATGCCGCAGATTGAATGGAAAGCGGAAAACCGCCGCTATTCGCTCGGATTTTTCCCACTGATCGGTGCAGTCATCGGCGCAGCATTGATTGTGTGGCGAGTGATCTGCGATTACCTTGACTTCGGACAGTTCCTGTTCGCTGCGTTCGCTGTGTTTCTGCCGATTCTGATTACGGGCGGCATCCATGCAGACGGTTTCTGCGATGTCACTGACGCGCGCGCCTCTTATGCAGAGCGCGAAAAACGTCTCGCAATAATGTCCGATCCGCATATCGGTTCATTTGCTGTAATCCGGATTGTCCTTTATCTGCTGCTGCAGACAGCACTGATGACGCAAATCACATCACTCCGTACCACGATACAAATCGCATGCGGCTATGTGATTTCGCGCTCGCTGAGCGGGCTTTCTGCGGTGACATTCCGCAGCGCAAAACATGACGGCAGTCTGCAAAGTTTCGTCAAGCCGTCTCATAAAACCGTGACAATCATGCTGGTCTGCATTTGGGCGGTGTCTGCCTATTTCGGCATGCTGATTTGCAGCTATACACAAGGCATTGCCGCAGCTGCGGCATCTATTTTTGTATTTTTGTATTATCGCTATACTGCTGATCGCGACTTCGGCGGCATCACCGGTGATCTCTGCGGCTGGTTTCTCCAGCTCTGTGAGATCTGGATGCTCGCTGCAATTGTATTCACTAATCGTATCACGGAGGTACTGCTATGATTCTGATTACCGGTGGCGCATATCAGGGAAAAACAACATATTTGCATCAAATCTATCCGGAACTGTCAATTACAGACGGCTCTGTCTGCACCTTTGATGAGGCTGCATCGGCTGCATGCATCAATCATTATCACGAACTGGTCGCGCGCCTGATGGAAAAGAGCATTGATCCGGTTGCGTGGACATCTGATCTCTGCAAGCAGAATCCGGATTGTATCATCTTGCTGAACGAAATCGGCAGCGGCATTATTCCGATTGAAAAAGCTGACCGCATCCGCAGAGAACAGACCGGAATCTGCGGATGCATCATTGCCGTTCATGCAAAGTCTGTTATCCGGGTAACCTGCGGCATTCCGACTGCAATCAAGGGGGAGCTGCTTTGACCATTCTACTCATCCGGCACGGACTGACAGCCGGAAATGCAGAAAAACGCTATATCGGGAAAACAGACGAACCGCTTTGCGAGAATGGAATCCGGCAGCTCACTGCCTGCCGATATCCGCAGTGCGATGTTGTGATTTCCAGTCCGATGCGGCGCTGCCTTGAGACTGCAAAAATCCTGTTTCCGCATCAGATTCCGCATATCTGCGACGATTTTCGGGAGTGCGATTTCGGGCTGTTTGAAGGAAAATGTTATCAGGAGCTCAACGGTGATCCGGATTATCAGGCGTGGATTGACAGCGGCGGAACGGCAGCATTTCCGAACGGTGAAAATCCGCCGGATTTCCGGAACAGGTGCTGTAAGGCGTTTCTTTCCTGTGTGCTATCGTTTCCCGATGCCCAAAGCATCGCAATGATTGTTCATGGCGGAACAATCATGTCCATTCTCGAACGGTTTGCAGAACCGCACCGCGATTATTATGACTGGATGACCGAAAACGGTCACGGCTGGCGCTGCCGGTATGAGCGCAATATCATTTCAATTCTGGAGAAACTATGAAACTGATTCTGCCCGCACTCCCCTTACTGTTCGGGTTTCTGCTGGATGCCTGTATCGGTGACCCGCCGACACTGCCCCACCCTATCCGCTGGATCGGCAATCTGATTGCAAAAACGGAAACCTTCATCCGGAAACATTTGAAAAATCTGAGACTCGGCGGATTCCTGCTCGCTGTAACCGTACTGCTGATATCCGGCGCAGTTCCTGCTGTTCTGCTCGCTGTTTGCTATAAAATCCATACGGTTCTCGGTGTCGTAGCGGAGAGCATTATGATCTGTTATCTGCTGGCGGCGCGCAGTCTTCGTGATGAGAGCATGAAGGTATGCATATCCGCTGAGAACGGTGATACAGAAGCAGCGCGGAAAGCCGTTTCGATGATTGTCGGACGGGATACAGTACGGCTGGATGAAGCCGGTATCCTTCGCGCTGCAGTTGAAACCGTCGCAGAAAACGCATCCGACGGCGTGACCGCACCGATGTTTTACATCGCATTCGGCTGGGCAGTCGGCGGCTTTCTGTATAAAGCAGCAAACACAATGGATTCAATGATCGGCTATCGCAATGAAAAGTATATCGAGCTCGGCAGATTCGCGGCAAGGCTTGATGATTTGCTGAATTTCATCCCCTCGCGCGTGACTGCGCTTTTGATGATCGCTGTTTCGCCGCTTCTGAAATTCGATGCGGCAAACGCTTACCGCATATGGAAACGCGACCGCAGAAAACATGCGAGTCCGAATTCGGCGCAAACAGAATCCGCATGCGCAGGCGCTCTGCATCTGCGGCTTGCCGGTGATGCGTGGTACTTCGGCAAACTGCACCGCAAGCCGTTTATCGGTGATAATGACCGGCAAATCGAGCCCGAGGACATCCGCCGAGCTAATCGTCTCATGTACTGCGCGTCCGTCTGCATGCTGATTCTGTGCTGCATGCTGCGCTGTATTCTGTTCGGAGGTGTGCTGTCATGAACGTAATCCACGGCGGCAATCTGACCGCGTATCCGGATTATCTTGATTTTTCTGCAAACATCAGTCCGCTCGGCATGCCGGAATCTGTCCGTCAGGCTGTGCTGGATTCTGCCGATGACTGGTCACATTATCCTGATCCTGACTGTACAAAGCTCGTCTGTGCGATCTCTGAACATGAGCAATTTCCGGAAGATCAGATTGTCTGCGGAAACGGCGCCGCTGATCTCATCTACCGCATGGCATCTGCATTTCGACCGCAAAGTGCTGTTGTATGCGCGCCAACGTTTTCCGAGTACGAGACAGCGCTGAAATCTGTCAGCTGCAAGGTTGCGCATTATCTGCTGCGCGAAACTTCCGGATTCCTGCTACAGCCCGATATACTGGAAATGCTCACGCAGGAGACGGACATCCTGTTTTTATGCACCCCCAATAATCCGACCGGTATCCGAATCGCTCCCGATTTACTGCACAAAATCGCTGAAAAATGCCGCACCGAACATATCCTGCTGATTTGTGATGAGTGCTTTCTGGACTTCACCGACGCTGCCGAAGTTTACTCGCTGTGCACCTGCATGATTCCGAACAGCATCATTCTGAAGGCTTTTACAAAAATCTATGCGATTCCCGGACTGCGGCTCGGATATGCGTGCTGCGGTACTCCGGAAATTGCAAACCGCCTGCGGCAGTCCGGACAATACTGGAGCGTTTCTGTTCCTGCGCAGGCTGCGGGAATCGCAGCGCTGCGGGAATCAGCATATGTCTGCAGAACTGTCCGCTATATAGCAGATGCACGCAAAGCTTTATCCGATCAGCTGCGGAAATGCGGGCTTCGGGTATATCCCTCTGATGCGAATTTTCTGCTGCTCAAAACGGACAAGCGATTTGCCGAAAACATGAAACAGCATCGGATTCTGGTGCGCAGCTGTGCGAATTTTATCGGTCTTTCGGATTCTCATTTTCGCATCGCGGTACGAACGGAGCGGGAAAACGCAGCGCTGATTCGGGCTGTCAGGGAGGTGTACGGCACATGAAAGCAATCATGATACAAGGCACAATGTCAAATGTCGGCAAAAGCCTGCTGACCGCAGCGCTCTGCCGCATCTTCCGGCAGGACGACTTCTCGGTTGCACCGTTCAAATCGCAGAATATGGCATTGAACTCCTATATTACCCCCGACGGTCTCGAGATCGGCAGGGCGCAGGCGTTACAGGCGGAAGCTGCAGGCATTCAGCCCTCCGCACTGATGAATCCGATTCTGCTCAAGCCGACAACGGATGTCGGCTCGCAGGTGATTGTCAATGGCAAAGTCCGCGGCAATATGCGCGCTGCGGAATACTTCCGGCATAAAACAGAACTGATTCCGGATATTCAGCATGCGTTCCGGACACTTGCCGAGCAGTATGATGTGATCGTAATCGAAGGAGCGGGCAGTCCGGTGGAATTGAATCTCAAAGCCGATGATATTGTCAATATGGGACTTGCAAAGATGCTGCAGGTGCCCGTGCTCCTGACCGGCGATATCGACCGCGGCGGAATCTTTGCACAGCTCCTCGGAACGCTCGACTTGCTGAAGCCTGATGAGCGTGCGCTGGTCCGCGGATTGATTGTCAATCAGTTTCGCGGGGATGTCTCGCTGTTTCAGAGCGGCATCTCGATTCTTGAACACAAAAGCGGTCTGCCGGTTCTCGGTGTTGTGCCGTATATTCATCATAATCTTGAGGACGAGGACAGCCTCTCCGCAAGGCTGCGTCAGACCAGAATGAACGGTGTCATCGACATTGCAGTGATTCATCTGCCGAAAATCTCGAATTTCACAGATTTTGATGTATTTGCACAGTATGAGAACGTATCTGTCCGGTATGTTTCCAAACCGGATCAGCTTGGAAATCCGGATCTGATTCTGCTGCCCGGTACCAAAAGCACGATCGCTGATATGGAATGGCTGCGTCAAACCGGAATGGACAAGGCGGTGGCTGCGCTTGCAAAACGCGGTTTCCCGATCTTCGGAATCTGCGGCGGCTATCAGATGCTCGGACGTGAAATCGCCGATCCGGACGCAGCAGAATCCGGCGGTACGGTACAAGGACTCGGACTGCTCCCCTGCACCACAATCTTCCGCAGCAGCAAGCGGCAAACAAGGGTTAGCGGAACAGTTCATGCCGCATCGGGTTTCTTTGCCTGTCTGAATCATGCTGCCTATTCCGGCTACGAGGTGCATATGGGCGAAACAATGTGCAACGGCGAACCTTTGACCGATCAGGGCGGATGTGCTGCGGGCAATGTCGCAGGATGCTATGTCCACGGCTTTTTCGACAGCGCTGAAGTCTCCGGGAAACTGATACAGGCGCTCTATGACGCCAAAGGTCTGCGATATACTGTCGCCGGAATGGACCGGAACGCGGAGCGGTCAATGCAGCTTGATCGACTTGCCGACACTGTCCGCAAAGCGCTTGACATTGCAAAAATCTATCAGATCATGGAGGAAGGCATATGAATCTGGAATATGTGCTGCCGCATGAAATCGAAAAGCGCAGTTTTGAGATCATTGCCGCAGAGCTTGGCGATCGCTCCATTCCGGAGGAGATTCGTCCGGTTGTGATGCGTGTTATCCACACAACTGCAGATTTTGACTATCTCGATTCACTGTACTTTTCACCTGAAATCATAGACACTGCCATGCGGGCAATCCGGAATCATGCTATATTTGTTACCGATACAAACATGGCGAAATCCGGTATCAATCAAGCGGCGCTCAACCGGCACGGATGCACATGCGAATGTTATATGGCAGATCCGGATATTGCAGAATCTGCAAAAGCAAACGGTTCAACGCGCGCAGCTGCATCTGTCGATAAGGCTGCCGCCCTTGGAAAACCCGTGATCTATGCTGTCGGAAATGCACCCACGGCACTGATCCGTCTGACCGAACTGATCGAACAGAAACAATTTCTGCCGGAGCTTGTTATCGGTGTTCCGGTTGGATTTGTCAATGTGGTGCAGTCGAAAGAAATGCTGATTGCCAGCGGAATCCCGTGCATTGCAGCGCGCGGCAGAAAGGGCGGCAGCAATGTCGCAGCTGCAATCTGCAATGCGCTGCTTTACATGGCAGACAGCAAAATTTGAGCGGTTTGCAGAGAGAAACTGTCTAATTTGTAAAATTCCTGTAAAAAGCTTGCATTTTTGCATAAACTGTGATATACTCTAAGCTGTTCATGAACAAAATTGAATCATAGCATACGGTGCCTTCGATTGCGCGTTCGCAAGGCCGGAGGGTAAAAGGGAAGCAGGTGAAAATCCTGCACGATCTCGTCACTGTGATTGCGGAGTTCTGTATATGCGCAAGGCTTTTGCTGCGTGCGGTCACTGAGTAATCGGGAAGACTTATACAGAATGCTGATGCATCAGCCAGGAAACCTGCCGTACTGTTGGTACAGAATCGAAAGATTCAGGTCACGAGGTATTGATCGTACTGGTCTCAGAGAACCCCGCAAGGGATTCGTCTGTCTGCAATACCTCTTTCCGATCCGGAGAGAGGATTTTTTATTGCCTGCGATTCATACCCCTTTTATCGAAAGGAATGTATGAAAATGAAGAAGAAACTTGCATATCTGATCTGCCTTGCAGTCGCTGCAGCAGCAATGACTTCCTGCGGAGATAACAGCAGTGCACCGGAAAGCAGCGCGGAGGAAACATCTGCAGCAGAGACTACGGAAGTGAGTGAGGAAACCGTGGCAGAAGAAGAAACCACAACAACCGAAGCCGAAGAAGTATCCGCGGAAAAAAACGAGGCGGAAGAAGACGAGGAAAACTATGACACCGGCGATGCTTCGCTCGATAATGTCCGCAATCAGGATGAGATCGGCGAAAATGAACTGCTGGTTCTCAGCTTCGGCACAAGCTTCAATGACAGCCGCCGCCTGACAATTGGTGCAATCGAGGATTCGCTCGACAAAGCATTTCCGGATTTTGCAGTCCGCAGAGGTTTTACCGCAAATATCATCATTGATCATGTCAACCGCCGCGACGGCATCCTGATCGACGATGTCGATGCTGCTCTCAAGCGCGCTGTTGATAACGGCGTTAAGACACTGGTTGTGCAGCCGACGCACCTGATGCATGGTTTTGAGTATAATGATCTTGTGGAGCAGGTCGGGGAATATGCCGATGCTTTTGACAAAGTCGTTTTCGGTGAGCCGCTGCTCAACACTGATGACGATTTCAAGCGTGTTGAGACTGCAATCGTGGACTGGACAAAGGAATACGATGACGGAAAGACCGCGATCTGCTTTATGGGACACGGTACCGAGGCAGATTCCAACGGTGTCTATCAGAAGATGCAGGATCTGCTGACCGCTGACGGCTATGAAAACTACTTTGTCGGCACAGTTGAAGCAACGCCGTCCCTCGATGATGTGCTTGCCGCTGTTCAGAAGGGCGACTATGAGCGCGTCATTCTTGAGCCGCTGATGGTTGTTGCCGGTGACCATGCAAACAATGATATGGCAGGCGATGAAGAGGATTCGTGGAAATCCGTTTTTGAGGCAGCCGGTTATGATGTAACCTGTCTGCTGCGCGGACTTGGCGAAAATGAAGCAATCCGCCAGATTTATGTTGACCACGCACAGGCTGCAATTGATTCAACCAAATAAGAAACACGGGCAGTTTCGGCTGCCCGATTTTCACATATGAGAGGAACAATCGTGATGAATAAAATGATAACATGCGGACTGCTTGCTGCAATGCTCTGCCTGACGGCTTGCGGCAGTACCGCTGATACACAAACCGCAGAATCCGCTGCGGATACATCATTTGTTACCGAGGACACACAAGCTGAATCCTCAGCAGAATCTACCGAAACCGAGGCTGTCCAAACCGAAGCGCTTGCTGTCGCATCCGGCGATGATGTGATTGCTGCGGATGCCGTCGGGTACGAGGGCATGGAGCCTGTTTATGCTGATGCACTGCGGGACGGCAGATATCCGGTCAATGTGGATTCGAGTTCGTCCATGTTCAAGATAGCGGGCTGTGAACTGATTGTCGCTGACGGCACAATGACTGCCGAGCTGACGATCAACAGCAAGAGCTATGAACATCTCTATGCCGGTACAGCTGACCAGGCAGCAAAGGCAGATGCCGCGGATTTCATTGAACCGCAGGAAACCGGTGACGGATGTGTATTCACGGTTCCGGTTGAAGCGCTCGATCAGGAGATCGACTGTGCGGCTTTCAGTGCGAAAAAGCAGCTCTGGTATGACCGCAAGCTGGTATTCCGCGCGGACTCGCTCGCTGACGATGCGTTCAAGGAATCCCGCAGCACTTCGGCAGAAGCACTGTCTCTTGCAGACGGCGAATACACGATTGCAGTCAAGCTCGAGGGCGGTTCCGGAAAAGCATCCGTGCAGTCCCCTGCCAAACTGACGGTCAGCGGCGGCAAGGCTACTGCGGAGATCATCTGGGGCAGCAATCACTATGATTATATGATTGTGGCGGACGAGAAATATCTGCCGGTCAGCACCGAGGAATTCTCTGTGTTTGAGATTCCGGTAACCGGCTTTGACTACCCGATGCCGGTTTCCGCGGATACCACTGCCATGAGCACCCCGCACGAAATCGCTTACACACTTTATTTTGATTCATCCACCATCCAATGAAGCGGGTTATCACACTGTTTTTAACGGTCTGCATCTGTGTCATCTGCTGCGGATGCAGTGCGGATGCTTCGAGGAAAGATGCCGCAGGATTGCAGATCACAGGTCAGATGCCGCTCGACTATGCAACACAGTTTTCGGTCGATTACTGCGAGGGCGGCTATGCTTACATTCATATCGGGAACGATGATTTTCTGCTTGTGCCGGAAGTTCAGCCGGTGCCGGAAAACAACACTGTGACGGTGATTCAGCAGCCGGTTTCGCATATCTATGCAGCATCCTCTGCAGTGATGGATCTGTTTGATGCGATCGGCGGACTCGATGCTGTCGAGCTGACTTCTACAGATGAAAACAGCTGGACACTTCCCCGCATTCAGGATGCGCTGCATAGCGGATCACTCACGTTCATCGGAAAATTCAGCACGCCGGATTACGAAGCGCTCATCGAAACAGACTGCGAACTCGCAATTGAGAACACCATGATCTATCATGCGCCGGCGGTCAAAGAGCAGATCGAATCGCTCGGAATTCCGGTGATTGTGGAACGCTCCAGTTACGAATCACACCCGCTCGGGCGTATGGAATGGATCAAGCTTTACGGGCTGCTGCTCGGAAAAACGGATTACGCTGAGCAGTATTTCACTGAGAAAACCGCGGATTTTCGAGAGATGGCGCTTTCTTCTGTTCCGGATGCTGATCGTTTATCGGTCGCATTTTTCAGTATCACGGCAAACGGTGCTGTCAACATTCGCAAACCCGGCGACTACATCCCGCAGATGATTCACATGGCAGGCGGACGGTACATCTTCACAGCAGATGATCTCAATATAGACGAAAACGCCCTGTCTACGATGAATATCCAGATGGAAACCTTCTATGAAACTGCAAAGGATGCTGATATCCTGATCTATAACAGCACAATCGAGGGACAGCTGAATGAAATTGACGAGCTGATTGCGAAAAATAACCTGTTCCGTGATTTTCGCGCTGTGCAGAACGAAAATGTCTGGTGTACAGAGCAAAATACGTTTCAGCAGACAACCGGAGCCGCCGATATGATTTCCGACCTGAACAGAATTCTCACCGGAAATGCTGACGGAACCGATCAGCTTGTATTTCTGCATCGCCTCAAATAAACGGAAAGGAGTGCCTATGCATCACGCGCGTTCTATGCGAACAATCTGCGGGTTCTGTATTCTGATTCTGCTGCTTACCGGACTGCTGATCCTCAGTCTGACAGTCGGCAGTAGTCAGATCTCTGCGGCAGATACCTTTCATATCCTGACAGGCAGCCTGCATGATACATCCGCAGACAGAATAATCCGTGATATCCGGATGCCGCGTGCGCTTTCTGCCGTAATTCTGGGCGGCGCACTTTCCGTTGCAGGATTTCTGCTGCAGAGCTTTTTCCGGAACCCGATTGCCGGTCCGTTTGTCCTCGGTATTTCATCCGGCGCTAAGCTCTGTGTCGCGATGGCTATGATTTTTGCTCTGCAGCAGGGTTTTATGCTGCACTCCGGCATGCTGGTTCTCGCCGCATTTGCCGGTGCGCTGCTCTGCATGATGACAATCCTGCTGTTTTCCGGAAAGGTGCAGCACATGGCACAGCTGATTATCAGCGGCGTCATGATCGGTTACATCTGCAATGCTCTGACGGATTTTGCAGTCACCTTTGCAGATGATGCAAACATTGTCAACCTGCATAACTGGTCACGCGGCAGTTTTTCCGGCACAAGCTGGCAGGATGTCCGCGATATGGCAATTATTACCGCAGCCGCAATGCTTGGCGCAGTTCTGCTTTCAAAGCCGATCAATGCTTATCAGCTCGGCGAAGAATATGCAAGAAATATGGGCGTCCGGATCAAGCCGTTCCGTATTCTGCTGATTCTGCTTTCCAGTCTGCTCGCTGCATGCGTGACGGCATTTGCAGGTCCGATCTCCTTTGTCGGCATCGCAGTGCCGCATCTGGTCAAGGGATTGTTCCGGACGGCAAAACCGCTGATTATCATACCTGCGTCATTTCTCGGGGGCAGTGTATTCTGCCTTGGATGTGATCTGCTGGCAAGAACGCTGTTTTCACCGCAGGAGCTGAGCGTCAGCACTGTGACTGCGGTGTTCGGCGCGCCGGTAGTCATCACGGTGATGCTGCGACGGGAACGGGAAAGGAGCAGAGCATGACACAAAAGCCGATTCTGCTTGAGACAAAATCGCTTTCCGCCGGATATCAGAAAAAGATTATTGTCAAGGATATTTCATTCACGCTGCACGCCGGCGAAGTTTTGACACTGATCGGTCCGAACGGCGCCGGAAAATCGACTGTGCTGAAAACAATCGCAGGACAACTGGAACCAATCTCCGGTGATATTATTCTGTGCGGCAAACAGTTGGCGGAGATGAATGAAAAAGAGCTTGCAAAGAAAATCGCAGTTCTATTTACCGGACGCATCACCGCGGAACGCATGACCTGCTTTGATGTCGCTGCTGCCGGAAGATATCCATACACCGGATTGCTCGGTCTGCTTTCTGAACACGATAAAGCAATTGTGCACGATGCGCTGAAAATGGTCGGCGCAGCGGAGCTTTCTGATTCTGCATTCAGCCAGATCAGCGACGGGCAGCGTCAGATCGTAATGCTTGCAAGAGCCATTGCACAGGAACCCGAAGTTCTGCTTCTGGACGAACCGACCTCGTATCTGGATATCAGCCGTAAGCTTGATTTTCTCTGTCTGCTGCGGCAGCTTGCGAAAGAACGCGGCATTGCGGTCATACAATCACTGCATGAGCTTGATCTCGCGCAAAAATTCTCGGATTCTCTGCTCTGCATACAGGGCGGCAGAGCGCAGCGCTTCGGCACACCGGATGAGATCTTCTGCGGCGATTATATCAATGAACTTTACGAAATACGAAACGGCAGATATGACCCGATGTTCGGAACAGCTGAACCGTCTGCGCTGAAAGGACAGCCGCAGGTTTTCGTGATCGGCGGCGGCGGAACGGCAATCCCTGTGTTCCGAAAGCTCTACCGTGCCGGAATCGCGTTTGCAGCCGGAATTCTGCACGAAAACGATCTGGATTATCCGGTCGCAAAAGCGCTTGCATCAGAGTTGATAACTGCACCTGCATTCGAGCCGATACCGGATGCACAATTTGAACATGCATGTGAAATCATGTTCCGATGCGAATCGGTTATATGCACGCCGGAGCATTTTGGAACAATGAATGCCGCAAACAAAAGGCTCCGCGATCTCGCTGAGCAGCACTGTATTTTACAAGCAGACAAATAAAAGCAGCCGTCACACCTGACGACTGCTTTTTTTGATTACAGATAAGATTTAATCATCTCGTTCATCTGCTGATAAGAGCCGACCATTTCATCTGTCAGCGTGATATCCGTGTAGTTGCGGACGTAATTCAGAAGCATCTGGAGAATATCCTCAGCGCGGCAGGCGCATACTTTTTCGATATCCTGCGCCGTGACGCCCTGCAGATTATAGGAAGCAAGTGTCCGGATGCGCTCCTCAGCATAGAGACGCAGCTTCAGCGTATCAAGAATCATTGTTGCATGCTGACGCTGCACGGAAAGATTCTCCATCAGATTGGAGAGGTGTGCCGTAGTGACATAACCGCCTGCTTTTGTCGGCTTTGGCTTGGTGTGATAGGTAAATGTCTCGTTGAATTTGCCGGTCATCTGCTCCAGAACAAGTTTGTTCTCGTCCCAGCGGCGGGAACCGTAAATCATGTACCGCGTGATATCCATATTGAACTGCTTGCGGATTGCAGCGATCATGATTTCAAGCAAAAACGGCTGCATCGCACGCAGAAAATCGGTATAACGCTCCTGTTTCACGTACTGATCGAGCAGCAGATAGTATTCCGCAATGGACTGCTGTCCGGTCATGATGCCCTCTAAGCCGCATCTGCGGAACATCTGATTTGCATCGGCGAATCTGCCGTCCGAGCGCATATCCGCCGCCTGCAGCAGAAACGGAACAATTTCCGGGATCTCGCTGCTGAGCTTCTGACTCAGAACATAGGCACCGTGATAGTCATAGGAATCCACCAGCTCAGAGAGCAGAGACTTGCCAAACGCAGTAACGGCGTCCTTTTTGATCGTCTCCGGATCGGGTTGCTCAGGTTCGCTTTCTGCAGCAGTTTCATCAGATTCGACTGATCCTTCCAGAGCAGAATCAGAAACCGGAGCATCCGGTTCCGCTGTTTCTTCCGCCGGAATCTCTGCCGGAGCAGAACCGTCAGTCAGGATCAATTTGACTGTGTCATCGGAAGCGAGCGGAAGAAGTGCAGCCTGCAGCTCCGCCGAACCGCCGAGACTGTTGACTAGAATCGTATCATCCGGATGATCTGCGCGGTACTCCTTGATAAAATCGACAGCTGTTGAAGGATTCTCCGCGTCATAATATGTCACGGCAATGTCAAAGGAATCGCCGAGCTCCTTGAGAGACTCCTTCACTTCCACAGCAAAGCCTACGGGAATACAAAGCTTCACCTGATCAGGCTGTTCAAGGCGGCAGATATCCTGAATTGCAGTCAGTTCTGATTCATTGACATCTTTGGAAACCGGTGCAAACAAAATTTTCATAGCATTCTCCTTTACTGATACAGACGGCAAATTTGATCGAACGAATGATAATCGGATAGCAATACTATTAGTATTATACGTCATATTGCTAGAATTGTCAAGCTGCACAAATATTTTTTGTGAGTTATTCCAACATTTTCCCGCAAGATTGTCACAATTGGCAATAGAAATATTCATAAACTTATGGTATAATAAATACATATTCTGAAACCCGAAAGGATGACGATTTACATGGACAACAATCAAAACTGGGGCTATGAAGCGGTATTCTATCAGATCTATCCGCTCGGATTCTGCGGCGCACCCTTTGAAAATGACGGTGTACCGGAGCACAGAATCCTCAAAGTGCTGGACTGGGTCGATCATATCGCATCGCTCGGCTGCAATGCAGTGTACTTCTCGCCGGTGTTTGAATCCGATACGCACGGCTACAATACCCGAGATTTCAAGCGTATTGATACGCGGCTCGGCACAAATGAGGATTTCAAGCGCGTCTGCGATGCGCTGCATGAAAAAGGCATCCGCGTTGTGCTCGACGGTGTATTCAACCATGTCGGCAGAGGATTCCCGCAGTTCCGCGATGTCTGCGAAAAGAAATGGGACTCCCCTTTCAAAGACTGGTTCCATATCAGCTTTGACGGCAACAGCAACTATAATGACGGTCTCTGGTATGAAGGCTGGGAAGGTCACTTTGATCTTGTCAAGCTGAACCTGCGGAATCCGGCAGTGGTCGATCACATCTTTGATGCTGTTCGCTACTGGATCGAGTATTTCGGCATTGACGGCATCCGACTGGATGTTGCATATTCGCTCGACTTCGACTTCCTGAAAAATCTCCGCCGCTTTACCGACGGACTGAAACCGGACTTCTTCCTGATCGGCGAACTGCTGCACGGCGATTACTCGCGCTGGGTCAATCCGGAGATGCTGCACTCTGCTACGAACTATGAGTGCTACAAGGGTCTCTATTCTAGCTTCAACTCGATGAACATGTTTGAAATCTGCCACTCGCTCAAAAACAGATTCGGTCCGGAGCAGTGGTGCCAGTACCGCGGCATGCATCTGCTGTGCTTTGCGGATAATCACGATGTCACGAGGATCGCAAGCATCCTCAACAATCCGGCACATCTGCCGCTTGTGTATACGATTCTGTTCGGCATGCCCGGCATCCCCTGTATCTATTACGGCAGTGAGTGGGGCACGCAGGCGCGCAAGGAACAGGGCGATCCCGCACTGCGTCCCTGCTTTGACAAGCCCGAGAACAACGAGATCACTGAACTGATCCGCAAACTGGCGCATGCACACCGTTCCTGCAAAGCGCTCTGCTACGGTGATCTCAAGGTTCCGGTTCTGACGAATCAGCAGTGCATCATTCAGCGCGATTTTGACGGTGAGCGCGTATTCGTTGCGGTCAATGCATCCGATCAGCCGTACACCGCGCATTTCGATGCCGGATACGGTCTTGCGGATGATCTTGTTACCGGCGGAACCCATGATTTCGGCGGCGGCAGCCTGCTGGAACCACTCAGCTGCCATATCTGGCGCTGCAAATAACAAACAAAGCCGTGAGTACAATGCTCACGGCTTTTCTGTTACTTGGATTGTTCAGCGATCTGTTTCTGTTCTTTCGCAGCAATCTTTTCATGAAACAGCGCCTCTTTGCTCTGCGCGGCAAGCTTAGCGATTGCCTGCTTGAGCACTGCCTGCTGTTCCGGCTCGAGCTGCCGCATTGCCTTGAGAATTGCACGGACAGACCGCAGTTTGTGCTGCTGCATCTCATAGAATGTATCTGTATCGGATGCCTGTATTACATCAAAGATCGCATCGGTCAGCATATGGCGTGTGCTGTAATCAAGTTCTTTGAGCCAGCCTGTCATTGTGCGGTTGATGAATAAACCGAGCTTTGAGAGCTCCTCGGCATAGACAAAATCATGCCGCATGATCTCCCATGCATATGCAAGATGCTGCGCAACACCGTATGCCTTGCTTGTCACGATTTTGTGCTCTGTATTGCTCGTCAGAAGCTGTCCGACAAGCGAGGACTGCGGAATCACACTGCAGATTTTCGGAATCACAGCGGCATATGCATCTGATTCCGCGATCTCATCCCGAAAACCGGGACCGTCAAAGTCGAAAATCTGTTTGATCCGGTTCTGCACCGGAGATTCGCAAAACACGGCGGCGTATACAGCAAAGTTGCCGCCTTTGGAATGCCCGCCGAGATACAGATCGCCTTCTGAAAGCATCGCATATGCGTTGACGTATTCCATTGCAAAGCGCTGACCGGGTGTTTCTGACATATAACTGAAATTGAAATCCTCTTTCCAGCCGACGATACTGCCGTCCGTGCCGCGGAAAGAAACAAAGCTTTTTCCGTCCGGCAGCAGACAGGTCACGGCTGAAAACTGAGAATCATCCGAGGTATCCGTCCTGCTGACGTAACCGGTTAGCTGCAGATCACGAAATCTGGCGGATTCTCCGAGCTTTTTCAAAAGCTCCTGATCCTGCATATAGCAAAAGCTGATCTGTTTTGCATCGACCTTCTCCGGATCAAATTCAGCTGCCGTATCTGCAAGCGAAACCGAATCTGAAAAAGAATCCGGAACAAAACCGTCAAAGGGCAGATAGCTCAGCTGTGCAAGAATCAGAGCGTCAACCCGATTGAATGCATCCTTCTCAAAAGTGATATCTCCGCGCCAGTCAAGATAATCCAGAATATTTGCCATGTCAATCCCCTGCCTTATCACAAAATCCCAACAGATGAAAACCACGATTCTGCTGATATACAGTTTCTCTTATATTTTAGCTGATTCTGCGCGGTTTGTCAACTGCATGTGTAATTTTCGTATATATTCAGCAGAACCGTATATACTGTATCCGGAGGTGATAGCATGTCCAAACGATCAAAACGGGCAGATGCACAGAAACAGCCGCTGCCCGACCGCGAGATTCAGTATCAGAATCCGCATGAGAAAACCGCGCAGAATCTGCCGGAAACCGGTGAACTGCCGATTATCACACTCGCAAAAGAGATTCCTGCATCCGAAATCCACGATATGTAAAATAGATGAATGAATCCGCCTGATTCCGGATCGGGCGGATTCTTTCTGCAGTAAAATCATGCGTATAAAAGCGCGAATCTCTTGACAAACATGTCAGGCATGCTATAATACAGTTGTACGGATTATCATTGTGTTTTGTAATATTTGTCATATTTTATACTGTTTGTTAATCGTTCTGCCGATCCGGCTTATACAGGCGGCAGACAGTATTTCTGTTTCAAAAGGTTGTGATGCCATGGATGTATTATTATAATAATAAAACGCGAGCCGGCAAATGACCGACTCGCGTTTTTGATTAGTGGATAGATGAGCGTACTACTTCGTTGCGCTTGATCATGAAATCAACAATCGAAACCTGTTCGCCGCCATAGGAGAACAGTGTGCCGCCGCCTCCGCCGGGCCAACCGCCGCCGGGCCAGCCGAAACCGCCTCCAAAGCCACCGCCCCACATGCCGCCGCCTCCCCAAATACCGCCGCCGGGGTTCTGGGAGACTTGCAGTCCGTTCGGACTCTTTGCGATATTGGATTCAAACTGATCTGCAGTGAAGAGGAACCGCGGGTCAGCCTTGACATGGCTGCGAATCAAGGTCGCAAATCCATTGACTGTCTTTTCGGGATCGTTATAGTAATTCACGATCTGCATGACATAGCCGTCATAGAGCTTTTTGTACTCCGAAACAGCAAGCAGCTTTGTCAGCATCGGGCGGCGGTTTGCATCCGCCTGATACATGCCCGTGTTGACATCCGAATTGACCGATGCGCCGTAATCCATGAAGTTTCCGAGTGAAAGATTGTAGTCCCAGCCGACATAATACATCTTGCCCTCGTTATACTGGACATAGAAGTTATGCGGCATCATACCGTTATAGCTGTCATAGTTGCAAAGAACGGCATTGACTGCAAAGCCCTTGAGCCAGCTCGGAACATCAATGATGTCTTCGATAAACTTGTAGTTCTGCGGGGTGACGCGATTGATCGCGTTCACAATCTCCGTGATATGCGTGAGGTTGTCATCCGTACCGAATTTCACCTCAAAGTTTTGCAGATCCATATCCGGTGCAAAGGTGCAGTCATAGCTTGTGCCGAAGTCCGCAGCTTTGTAGAGGACGGAATCATCCTTTGTCGCAAGGCGTTCACCGAGCGTTGTGCCGGGCTGCTCGCAAAGGAAGTAGAAACTGTAAAGCTGACCGTTCAGATACATATCCGTATACGCGCAGATTGGTGCGTATGCATCCAGATCATACATCGCATTATAGCAAAGGATATCGCGCATGCAGGACGGATCAGAATACATATTGTTCATGCAGATTTCCGTCAGACCGTGATAATTCTGGTATTTGTCATACTTATCCATTTTGATGCGGAAACTGTACTTATCTTTGCCTGCCTGATAGATAAACTGGTTCGAGCTGTGACCCTTTGTGCGGATACCGACATTCGGGAAACTCTCGCCGTCTATCACAACATCACAGGGATAGTATTCCTCGTCCTGCGAATGTGCAAGAAAATCCGTCCACTTGGCGCTGTCCATTTTGACTTCGATCTTGTGCACTTTGGACTGATCGAACAGGTCAGCATAGAGCAGTTCTGCATGATCGGTGTTGTTCACTCCTTCATAACTTGCGGAGGACGAAAGCGTAAAGTTCTTCTGACCGTTTCGCTCAACCTGAATGCCGCCTGCCCAGAGCGTATAATTCGTGCCTGAACGCAGATCCGGTGAGGAGATCAGCGCATAGCGGTATTTTTTCAGCGTATTCTGATCAAACACCGTATGGGTTCCGGAATCAGTCAGCGCGATCGGATTGTTCTTCGACCATTCTTTGACGAATGTCACCTGCATCGCCGCCTGATTTGCAGAGCCAAGCGTTCCGCAGGCATTGTCCGTTGCGGTTGCGAGAATTGTGCATCCGTCCAGTGTGATGCTGTCGGTGGATGTCAGACCGCGGTCGCCGCAGGCACGGATCTCGCCGCCGGTGAGTGCCATAGTTGTATCAGCCTGCATCGCATCCTTGCCGGATTTGATCTGGAGCTGACCGCCTTGCACATCGAGATTGCCCTTTGTTGCCTTGATGCCGTCACCCTCACTGTCAACGATCACGAGACCGTCCTTGACCGTGACAGAAGTTCTGCCGCGGATTGCATCCGCATTGCCGGTTGTCACATCAAGCGTACCGCCGGTGATCTTCAGGTCATTGTTGCAGTGGATACCGTATTGAATGCCTGCGTTGATTTTCAGCGATCCCTCGCCTTTCACAGTCAGGTCATCTTTTGCGTGCAGAACCGCAAATGAAGGCTCAATCTCGGTCTGGGGTGCCTCTTTTCCGTCAGAGAGTGTATTCTCCTTACCGGCAACGAGATTGACAGATGTATTCTCTGCATTCTCGACCAGAATACAGGGTGCATCGCTGTTGACCATATCCACACCGCTCAAAAACAGCTTGACTGTTCTTGTATCGACTGTTTCATCCGGTACATTGACCAGAATCTGACCGCCCTGCAGGCTGCCGTCGATATAGTAGGTACCCGAAGCACTGATTGTCGCGGTTTTGCCGCTGACCGCAATGCTGGTTCCCTCATAGCTGATGCTGCTGCCTTTCAGATGGATATACTGCGGTTCGTCTTCTTTTTCAGGGACCTGACGCTTCATCAGCGTAAGGTCTCTTGCGTCGAGTATACCGTCCTGATTCATATCTCCTGCGCGCCAGTCCGCCAGTGATGCAGTTGATGTCAGGAGCCACTTTTGCAGCTGCTGTACATCCGCCTTTGTCAGCTGACCGTCCCGGTTGATATCACCGGATGCCGCCGCAGAAGCAGGGATTGCCATGCCGCAGACCGTCACTGCGGCAGCTGTCATGATACCGATTGTCAATTTAGATTGCTGCAGAACGCTTCGCATTCCAAACACCTCCGTTTAATAGAGCCAATTCTTAGCAAAGGTGTCAGCGAACGGATCTTTATTCTTCGCCAGTTCAAAAGGAGAATGTGTCAGATTGCTGAGATCCAGTTTAGACTGGATACCATAGACATGCTGATCGAAATATGCGATCATATACTTCATATCTTCTTCAATAACTGCGTGACCGGAAAGATGTACGTTGATAGCAAGATGGTCGCTGAGATCAAGATAATCAAATACATGTTTGACGCCGAGATAAGCCATCCACTGCGCGGGTGCATTGACCCAGTCCTCACCCTGGCAGGAACAGATCATGAACAGATAGCGGTTCGGATCGGCACAAAGTGAAGCAAGCATATGCTGATCCACCGGAAGCTGATTTTCAGACCTGAATTCCATGAATCTGCCGTTAAACCAGCCCTGTTCACCTGACGCCTGTAGATTACCAAGCGCTTCATTCTCAGAATATCTGTAGCTGCTGGAGCCGCCTTTGCTGGAAAAATCGTATGTTTTGCCTACTGATCTGTAACGGTAAAGCGCGAGACCTCCGCAGCCGGAGCAGGAAGGCGCAACCATCTTGAAACGCTTGTCATATGCGCCGCAGACAGCTGTTGCTTTGCCGTATCTCGAAACACCTGTTACAATGGCATTTTCCGGATTGATGTTTAATTCTTTGGCTGCACCCTGATAAAGTGCGTCCAGTGTTCTGCTGAGACCCCATGACCACGCCATCAGGACACCGGTCTGTTCCTCCCAGTTTCTGCCGTAAGGATAAAGCGTGTAGAAAGCACCGGTATGCGCGTTGTTATCAGCAGAAGAGCCGGGCGGCGTGAACATACCGTCCGAATCATAGGTAATCACAGCATAGCCGTTATCGGTTGCGGTCTTTTCCGCAATGTTTTTGTGCATGCCGAGAATAACCGGAGCGCGGCCTTCATGTCTGACCTTTGCAGGTCTGTTGATGACCATCTTGAAAGATGCGGTTTTGCCGGTACTCTTGCGCTTGACCGTAATCGTCATGCTGTTGCCGCTGATACTGTAGCTTGTTTCATCATCAGAGCCGTCAATCCATTTGCCGTACATATAGTATTCATACATACAGCTGATCTCAGCCTGACGCCGCCACCAGTCTTCCTGACTCTCCACCTTGGAACCGTCAGCAAAGATAAACGGATCAGGAATATCGCTGCTGGATTTCAGCGCAGAAACCTGCGGGAAGTTGTAGGACTTTTCGTACTCCTGCGGACCTGTGACCGGATCACCATCTGGCTCGCCCTTCTCAAACTTGCTGATCTTGCCGAGCAGATAATCGCGCAGCATGTTGACATCAAGCTCATTGACCTTGCCGCTCTGATTGACATCGCCGTATTTTCTCACACCGGAGTCATTCTTCTCAGCAAGCACCGTCTGCTTCATCGCAGCAAGATCCGCAGCCGAAAGCTCGCCGTCCTTATCCAGATCACCGAGCACGAACGGAACCTGCTTCGGCGGCTTCGGATTGGAAGGATCGCTGACAGCTTTGACATCGTCGATGTAGAAATCGCCGGTGCCGTCATCCGTCTCAAAGTAGATGGAAACATCGGTCGCATCAGCCGGAATCGTATAGGAGGTATTCTCCAGATGAGCCCAGCCGTCAGCGGCACTCGCCTCAGCAATGCTAGGATACTGAGTCTTGCCGCTGGAATCGGTGTACTGCAGCGTCATTTTGAACGTTGCACTTCCGCTGCCTGCATATTTCGCATAACCGCTGAAGCTGTACTTGCTGCCTGCAGTAAACGCAGAGCTAAGCGCTTTTGTGGCGCCGTTCCATGATTGCGAGCGGCCTGTTACAAACAGCGAACCGCTGCCTTCATGCGCTTCTTTTGTTGAAGCGGATACCGATGCAGCACCTCTGCCTGTCCATTCGGATGCACCGCTCTCGAAAGTATCATTGAAGATCAAACCGGAATCCTCACTCTCTGCGGCGAAAGCCGGAAAAACAGACAGCACAGCAGAACATAATGTGCCTACAGCCATAAAACTTGCCATCTTTCTGACGGCATTCTTGGTAAACATATCATTCACTCCCCATTTTATCTTTCTTCCCCCCAAGTGGCGCGAATGACGTACTTGATCTGATTAGACCCCCTTTTCCAAGTTGTTCGCATTTTCATAGAACGAAACCCGGTTCGATTCGTTCTGTATAAAAAAACAGCCGCACGATTCCCATTTCGCGCAGCTGTTTCCGGCAATAATATGACACATATTCCTTTGTGATCACAAATTCAGAAACACTACGTTTTAATTCTGTTAAAACACGCGTTTCCCCTAAAAATCAATAAGTATCTGTGTTTTTCTGTTCCCGACCGCTATATTTGTACGGTCATAAAAATTGTACAAATTTATTATAGCATAGTGAACGGGGTTTGTCAAGAGCAAATATGAAATTTTTATGTACAAATCAGTCCGCAATGCGCAGTTTATTGGCAGTTTCGGCATTAGGCGTCACGAATGCAGTCTGATAGTTTGTATAAATGACCATACCCGGACGGGCACCGGCAGGCTTTTTTACATAGCGCGCCGGACAGTAATCGACCTTGACCTGTGCTGATTCTCTGCCTTTGCTGTAGTAGGCAGCGAGCATGGCTGCTTCTTCAACCGAGCTGTCCGGCGGCGTCTGTCCTTCTGTCACAAGAATGACATGTGCACCGTGAACAAGCTGCGTGTGCAGCCAGATATCGGTTTTATCCGCAAATTTCAGCGTCAGCTGATCGTTCTGCTTGTTGTTCCGTCCGACGAAAATATCAAAGCCGTCGCTCGAACGAAAATGCAGCGGCTGCATCGGCTTCGGCGGTTTCCCGTTTTTGCGGTTTTCACGCAGATAGCCCTGCTCGATCAGTTCCAGACGGAGCTGCGCAAGATCAGACTCGCATTCGGTGCGAGTGAGTGCATCAAATACGCTGTCGATATAGATTTGCTCCTGCTCACCCTCTGCGATGAGTTCGGTAAGCTTTTTCCGCGCGTTGCATGCCTTGCGATATTTTTTATAGTAGAGCTGTGCATTCTGCGCGGGCGTCAGGCGGACATCAAGCGGGATTTCAACGACCGGACAGTTTTCATCATAGAAATCCTCGACTCTTGCAACGCTGTCGCCGCGTTGAATCCGATAGAGATTCGCTGAAATCAGATCTCCGCGGCGGCGGTCTGTCTCCATCGAATCACAGGCAATGAGCTCCTGTTTCTGATTCGCAACACGCTTGCCGATTCGTTCCGATGCATTTGCGAGGAACCGGAACAGATCATTCGCCCGCTGATGCATCCGCGCAAACAGATCACGCTGCGCAAAGAAGGCGTCGAGTGTCTCACTTGCCGTAGGATATTCCGCAGTGACCATCAAAGCGCCGTACTGTGCAATGTGCATATAGGAAAAATCCTTGAGCTGTCCCTCTTTTGTCCGGACAGAGGTGAACCGGCGCTTTGCAGCATCCGCCAGCAATTCCTGCGTCTGGTGCACAATGAACAGCAGCCGTGACATCTGCTCATCGGTCAGCGGAAGCGTGACCGCCTCCCCTCTGCCGACATAGAACTCCCACTCGCGCGCGACGATCGGCGAAATGCCCTCAAACAGCCGGATAATCGCTTTGGAAAGTGAAACAGGCATGCTGGCGGAAACGCGCTCAATGATCTGCGCATCGGTGCAGTCCGTCATACAAATGCGATCTTCGCGCGGCGGCGCCTGATACTCCATACCCGGCAGAACAAGGCGAACACGCGAAACATCCTCATCCACGCGGCGCAGACTGTCGATGATTCTGCCTGTCTCATTGACAAGAATCACATTCGAGAATTTGCCCATGATCTCGCAGACAAGCGTCAACAGGACAGAGTCCCCCATTTCGTTGTTCGCACGAATCCGGAAGCGCAGAATGCGCTCAAGCCCGTCCTGCTCAATATCCTCAAGTTTGCCGCCGCTCAGATGCTTACGCAGCAGCATGCAGAACATCGGCGGTTGCGCAGGATTTTCGGGCACAGTCTGCGTGATGTGAACACGCGCTGCATCCGCGGATGCCGAAAACAGCACCTTGACCGCACCCTTGCCGCGGAACGAAAGCACAAGCATATCGCGCGAAGGCTGATAGATTTTGTCGATCCGTGTGCCGATCAGCGGCAGAAGCTCCTCACAGATACAATGCAGAAATGCGCCGTCAAGTGCCATATTCCGCTCCTTTCAAAATCAAAACTCAGATACCGGAAAACCCGCCGTAGGATGCAAATTCACCCTCGATCATACCGGCAGCCAGATTCGCAAACGGGATATCATCACAATCCAGCTCCGGAATCACAAGCTGCACATTCTGCTGCAGATCGCTGTCCAGCATTGCAACGCAGGTGCAGAGACGACTGTAGCGCAGCAGCGGAGACTCCGGTGCAGGCTCGCACATCCAGTTGATATTCGGGATTCCGATCGTGCAGATCACCAGTTCGATTCCATACAATGTCTGCAGGATTTTCAAAAGCAGTGCAGGCTCATAGAGATCCGGCGCACTGTGATCCTCAAACGCCATACCCCAGCCGTCGGGCTGCGGGATGCCGTCGCTCAGGCAGAGGCGAACCGTAAAGAACAGCTTGTCCGAGACAACCATCTTCATCGCGGTATAGCAATCGCGCAGAAAACGGGTTCTGTCATCGAAATCGCCGCCGAACTTGCCGTCACGGTGGAATGCAGCAAGGCTCTCGCCAAAGAGACTTCTGTCCGCAGCGTTCAGTGCAATGCCGTCAAAGCCTGCCTTTTCAACTGCTTTTGCAGCATCCGCACAGGTGATCAGCAGCGCATTGAGTTCTTCATCCTTGAGCAGCGGAACATCATGCGGCAGGCTCGCGCTGAGATCAAACGCCGCAGGCTTCAAAGCATGATGTCCTGCATGTGTCAGCAGTGCAATCACAACCGGCGCAAAGCCGTGTGCTTCTTCCGATGCAGCCTTCACCGCATCGACCAGCGCCTGAAACGAAGCAGCGTTTTCATCAGAGATTGCGAGGCTTTGCTCATATTCTCTTGCATCGGCGGAAACGGCGGTCGGTTCAATCACAACAATGCCATATGCTTTTTCACGAACGGCATTCGCGTAGCGGCTGACAGTATCCTCAGACGGCGCACCGTCTTCTGCAGCATCGAATGCGGGCTGCATCAGCAATACGCTGCGGTTTGCGATTGCGTGACCATGCAGTGTCTCCGGCTGATTCAGCGCATCCGTTTTATAATGCATCGGGAAAAACACACCGATATCGGACGCTTCTTCACGCAGTACGTCAATTTGCATTTCCAGTTCCATATGATACCTCCATTGTAAAAACGGAATGCCTGCCGTCGGCACCGTTTGCCGGCAGCAGGCAGTTCCGATCACAGATCAGTCTTTGAATACCTTAATCTTTGCAATATGCTGCAGAATCGCAATAACATCGCCGCCGTTGATACCGGAAACGCCGTCGCAGTCAGCATTGATCTTGCCTTCGGATGTGATTTTAGCCGTCTTATCTTCCGCGTTCATACGCGCGAGCAGAACAGCATCACTGACGTCAACAGCTCCGGAGCAGTCAACGTCGCCGAGCTTCTTCTTGCTGCCGGAAACAGTGGTCTGCTTCGGCTGCGTGGTGGTTTCTGCGGGTTTGTCAATCGAAGGCGTGTCAGACGGAACAGTTCCGTCCGGCTCAACGCCTCCGATCAGAACGCCGTCATTGTAGACGCAGATGTTATCGGTGCGGACTTCATTGCCGGTGCCGAAGAATGCATCGTCTTCCTTGTAGATCTTCAGATCCTTGTAGCTCGGGTCATTGGTCGGATCCCATGTGTCGCCGTAGTAGAAACCGATCTTGAACTGCAGCTTCTTGCCGCAGTTGACGAAATTGTAATCGCCCCAGTCAAACTCGACATAAGCATACTTGGAATCCTTTTCCCACTTCACAGGCTTGCTGATCGTCGCCACATGCGGCTTTGCCTCAGCCTGCACCTGATCGTAGAGAATCGTGCCCTCAACCTTGGAGAAATCCTTGATCTCGCTGAGGTCGATGTAATAACGGACAGTCATCTTCTCCGGAGCCTTTGCTTCATTGCTCTTGACCATGAACGAAACCTTGGTGACGCCTGCGCCGTCAGCGTTCAGATCGTCAATACCGCAGGCTTCAACCCATGTGCCCTTTGCACCGCCGACCTCGCCGGAAGCATCAGAACCTCTGCCGCCGTCATCCTCAGGCGGGAAGTTCGGCGTGATCGACTGCTTGAACTGATCCTTGTATGCAAGATACAGACCTGCAGCTGCACCCGGGCATGCTGCGTTGTAGTCAATCGTAACCTCGTTGTAGATCCAGTCCTTTGTCACATCATTGTGCGCGTCCTTTGCATCCGGACCGCCGCAGAGTGCGCCGAACAGCACATAAAGCTGCTGATCGGTATCTTCACACTTGGTCAGACCGGAAGCTGCACGGTGATGCGGATATGCAGCAGATTTCTCATCAAAGCCGGTCAGGAAGCAGCGCGGTCCGTGGGATTCCTCATTCGGCTCAAGATACTTGATATCGTTGTTGCCGAGGATATACTCCATCTGACCCTTTGCCCATTCCGTGAAACCGTAGTCCTTCAGGCGTTCGCTTTCCTTTTCGTACTTATCCTTGCCCTTGTTGTACTTATCATAGATGAGGATCATCATCTGTGTTGCGGTGTTGTAACGGCAGGACCCCCATGTATTGAGCCACCAGTAGCCCTGCGGTGTGATTGTGCCGGGAGAGCCGCTCATGTAACCGTGATATGCCTTTGCGCACTGACCCCAGAAGTCAATTGCTTCATACGGGTTCTTGTTTGCAGCCTTCATGTATTCGATCGCAAGATCGCACTGACCGAGCGGATTCTCTTTTTCGGTATAAGTCTTGCCGGACTTGTAAACCTCAGAGATGCGTCCCATCAGCAGACCGACGCCGTTCCACATATCATTCCAGCAGTAGCAGTATCCGGGCGGTGCATAGAAATCATAATACGGGAGCATATCGTCGATATAGGATTTATCCTCCGTAATCAGATACAGCCAGCATGCTGCGAAGCAGTAGTCATCCTGCCATTTCTCAGAGGTGTAGTACTGATCAGGGCCCTGATCGTTGACTGCTTTGACCTTATCGTTTTCCTTTGCAAATTCATACAGCGCCTTACCGTAATCAAGGCACTTCTCCGCGTATTCCGGATCAGTATCCTTGAAATTCAGGTAGTTAATCAGAAGGCAGGCAGCTGTATTTGCAACGTTACAGGTTGTCGGATTCTCCGGCGTTGCAAACCATGCAGGACGGTTCATATCGTCATTCTGCGGGAGCTGCCAGTATGCGTGGTCAATATCACCGTCGCCGACCTGATAGCAGAAACACTTGACCTTGCCGGATTTATCGCGGAAGGTGCAGCGCATAAAGTAGTCGCAGAAATGGCGGATGATCGTTTCGACATGTTCCTGCTGCTCGCACTCGATATAGGCATCGCGGAACTCAAGATAGCCCCATGAAACCGTAGTGCCGGAATACGCCTCCGGAAGACCGAACTTTACGTGGTCACCGGCGTCATGATAGCCGCCGGAAACGTCAACGGTGCCGTCTTTCTTACCGGTGTTGAGAATATCATAATTCTCCTTGATAAACGCCTCGGACAGATTTGTACCGACTTCGCCTGCTGCCTCAGTAAAAGAGTCCATTGTCTTCAGCGGCACTTCTGCATCATAAACATGGCAGTTAGCGCGCCACTTGAAGCGGCTGTGGTCTTCCACTTCCGGGCCGCACATATTCGCATCATAGAAGTGAAGCGAATACTGGAGTGCTTTGGCAAAGTTGTCATAATCGCCTGCCGGATCCGTAACAAGCGCGCCGGCGGACATAGAAGCCGTAAACGGTACACTTACGACTGTGGTCAATACAGCAAGTGCAGCTGCACTGACCTTCCGGATTCTTGTCTTTTTGAATCCCATGGAAATCCCTCCCTTTTTTGATGCCCTTTTACAATTGGGCATTCTTATTGATAGTATAGCATACTTTTTCAGAAAATACAAGCCTAAAATAAAAATTAAGGATTTTTTTCAAAAAGCCCTTGATTTTTTTCTTGAAGTATGATATAATATCAAAGTCAGGTTTTTCAAACCGACTGATCCGGAGATGTATCGAAGTGGTCATAACGAGAACGACTCGAAATCGTTTGAGCGGTAAAACGCTCCGTGGGTTCGAATCCCACCATCTCCGCCAAACGGGGCATTAGCGCAGCTGGGAGCGCACCACACTGGCAGTGTGGGGGTCACGGGTTCAAGTCCCGTATGCTCCACCAATCAAAATTCATGAAAATACGCTGTTTCTGAGATTGCTCAGAGACAGCGTATTTCGTTATATAATCGGTCTTGGACACTATTTGGACACTACGGAGAAAATTTTGAGGGGCTCGCTGTTTTCGGCGAACCCCTCTTTTTTGATTATTCTACTTTCTGTACACTTTCCTCTGATACTTCGGCGGCGTCCTGCGGCTTCTTATGCTGTGTAATCAGCATAGACTGCAATGCGCTAGCCGCCTGCTCGTCTGCCTCCTGAATGCTGTGAAGATAGATCTGCGTCGTTTTCAGTGAACCGTGACCGAGACGCTCCTGCACCTGCCGGATATTAACACCTGAGTAAAGCAACAAGGTCGCTGACGTGTGACGCAAGCTGTGAAACTTATGATGCGTCAGATCGTGCCGCTTGAGAAACTTCGCAAACTGCTGAGACGGGGTCTGCGGGTGCATGATTGAGCCGTCCCATTTCGTGAACAGCCAGTCTCCGCCCTGCCATGCTGTGCCGAGTTCCTGTGCCTCACGCTGGCGTTCCTCATGAAGCAGCTTTACCAGCTCGATGACCTCCGGATAAATCGTCACGGTTCGAACATCGTTGTCTTTCGGCGGCTTCAAACCGATCGGCTTGCTTTTGACCTTGTAGGCGCTCCGCTCAAATGTGACTTTGCATCTTTCGTAGTCGAAATCGGAGAACTTCAGGGCAACGATCTCGCCGAGTCGCGCACCGGACGAAATAGCAAGCTGAATAGCGCATTGAAACTCGATCGGCTCGCTGATCAAACACTCGATCATCCTCGCAGCTTCTTGTTTGGTAAAGATCTCGACTTTCTTCGTCACGACCTGTGGCATAGTGAGGCATTTGGCGTCTGCCGGATTTGTTTTGATGATCTGGAGCTTGACTGCCTGCCGAAGAATAGACTGCAAACAAGCGACTTTCCGCTTGACGGTCGCCGCTGATGGCATGGAACCATCCTTTTTCGGGATGGTCTGAATGTGCTGAACGAACTTCTGCACATGAGCCGGACGGAGCTCCGACAGCTTAATATGACCAAGCATCGGGACAATCAGGTCACGAATCAGATTCTCATAGTATTCATATGTACGCGGTGAGAGGTTATTCTCCTGAATTTCGAGATAGGTCTTACAAAAGTCGGCGAGCTTCGGGTCTCCAGCAGCGGAAATCTCGCCGTTCTTGCATTTCATCTCAAACTCAGTGGCAATGCGGTTCAATTCTTTCTCGACCTTCTTTGGGGTCATTCCCTCTGGAGGCGTCCATTCCATTACATATGGTTTCAGCTTTTTGCCTGCTTCATCGTAACCGCGGCACACCCTTATTCTATAGGAATCTCCACGTTTATCAATGCTTGCCATACGCTTTCTCCTTTCAGCTTCAGCAGCCCGTCACAAACAGCTTGCAGTTCCTGCTTCGTCTGTTCATTCAGGAATTCATCATGATCGGCAAGAATATCAC
>JAFWUX010000091.1 GCA_017523995.1 Oscillospiraceae bacterium
AATCCCATTTATGTGAAATATAGCAAATACGTTCTTTTTCATATTGTCCCAAAAAAGGGATTCTTAAGGGCTAGTAGCCCTTAAGCGGGAGTTTGAGGGCAGAGCCCTCAATATAAATCCGTCGGAGACACTTTATCTACAAGCTGAGCCGCTCATGAGCCTGCCGATCAGCGCGATCAGTTCCAGATCGGACGGCAGCCACGGCACGCTGTCCAGCGTATCCTTCGTGAGCCAGCGCGCCTCCTGCGCCTCGAGCAAAACCAGATCGCCCTTGATAACCTCGCACCAGAAGCAGTCCATTGAGAGGTGAAAATCGGGGTAGTCATATTCGATTGTAGTGATCCGCTCACCGACTGTGATCTCAGTGGCAAGCTCCTCGCGGATTTCCCGTTTCAGCGCCTGCTGCGGTGTCTCGCCGGCTTCGAGCTTGCCGCCGGGGAATTCCCACATGCCTTTGTAGGCGCCGTATCCTTTTGCGGTCGCAAAGATGCGCGTTTTCTCCTGCATGGAGTCGCAGATCACGGCAGCCGCAACTCTGACTGTTTTCATGACATCCCCTCATTTTCTCAGTATAACGAAAAAACCTCACGCTGAGCGTGAGGTTTCTCAAGTGACCCGTACGGGAATCGAACCCATGATTACGCCGTGAAAGGGCGTCGTCTTAGCCGCTTGACCAACGGGCCATTGGATGGCTGCGACAGGATTTGAACCAGTGACCGATCGGGTATGAACCGATTGCTCTAGCCAGCTGAGCTACGCAGCCATATCTTGCATACATGCAAGCGACTATGATATTATAACGCGATTTGCCGGAAAAGTCAAGTGTTTTCTGAAAATATGTCGATTTGCACAATAGTGCAGTGAAAATCAAAGGCTCGATTCACGAATCGGTGCATCAGGATGTCATCAGCAGAACCCAGACGGTGTTTTCCTCGTTGCAGGCATAGCCGAACTGCGAGTAGCGCGGATAGAACAGATTTTTCGTCTGCTTTTCGCTGAGCAGAATCGAGCAGATCATGGTATTGATATCGGCGTTTCCGCGGATGACGGTTTCGCTGGCATCGGGGGCTTCGAGCGTACCGGCATCTGCTCTGCCGCTGCCGTCGGAGAGCTGTTCGACGCGCTTTGCCGCCTGCTCCATGAGCGCTTCGTTGAGCGTGACGGGATCGGCACCGGCTTCGCTGCGGCGCGTATTGATCAGCTTGCAGAGTGCGTCACCCGCATCCGGCGTATTGCGGACGCGCGTTTCCGCATACATGAGAATGACATCGCCGTACTGCGGATCGGCTTCGAGACGGGCGGAAGCCGGAACGGTCAGCGCGGTGCACGCTGCGGCGAGCACGGCCGTCAGGATCATTTTTCTGTGTTTCAGCATACAAAACCTCCGCTGCCTGTTCTGCATTTTATGCATGCAGGACGGCAGTTATTTTTTTGCAATCGAGACTATTATAACACAAGCTTTCCCTGATGTCAAGCGGAAATGTGAAATGAAAAATGACAAATGAGAAATTGCGGAATCCGCTTGTGCGGATGATTGGATGATTCAATATGTATCCTCATACTATCATAATACAATATGTATACATAGAAAGCGGAACTGGAAATAATTGCACATCCGGTTGCGATAAAATAACATTGCGTATTCCGGCGGAATCTGTTATAATAAGAACATAAATAAAAAAGCTGCTGCTTAGGGGAAATAGCGGAAAAGGGGAGACCGGTCAATCCGGCTCCCGTTTCGCTTATTATGCCGGATTTCGGCGGAGTAGGAGTTTTGTTATGTATGAAGGAATGTATAAAATTGCTGCGGCAGCAGGGGCGGTTATTATGATGCTCGGCGCTGCAGCACCGGCTATGGCTGCCGGAGAGAAAGAAAACAAAGTAAAAGTCATGTGCTTCGGCGATTCGATCACGGACGGCTTCTGGCTGCCCGGCGGATACCGGAACACGCTCTGCAAGCTGCTCAAGGAGCAGGGCAGGGAGGAAACGGTCGATTTCGTCGGACCGAACTGGGGCGGCTCCGGATATGACCCGCAGCACGCAGGCTACTCCGGATTCAGCATCGATGACATTGCGCAGGCGGATTCGATCTCCGGTCAGCGGACGGGCATCTCCGGCTTTGCGGGTTCCCTGATGGACACCTATCAGCCGGATGTTGTGCTGCTGCAGATCGGCACGAACGATATCCTCAGCCTCTATGATCTCGAGCATCTGGGCGAGCGGCTGGAAAAGCTGACGGACTGCATCACGGAAAAGCTGCCCGAGGGCGGCATGCTTTATCTTGCGACGCTGCCCGTCATGGATGCGACAAACACGCTCTATATCAGCGAGTATTATTTTGATACCGCAAAAATGGATGCGTCGGTCGATCTCTGCAATGAGCAGATCCGCGCACTTGCCGAAAAAATGCAGGCAGAGGGCAAACCGGTTCAGCTTGCCGAGGTCAACAAGGTGCTGACCAAAGCCGATCTCTATGACGGCGTGCATCCGAGCGAAGCGGGCTATGAAAAGCTCGGCGTATTCTGGCATGAGAAGCTCGGCGCATATCTGGACGGTGACATTCAGCCTGCCGAAACAACTGCGGAACCCGTGACAACCGCCGCGCCCGAGCCGCAGATTCTGCGCGGAGATATCGACGGGAACGGCACGGTGCAGACCGCGGATGCCGTCCTGCTGACAAAGCACCTGATCGCAGTGCAGCCCCTGACGGCGGAGCAGGCGCCGCGTGCCGATCTCGATGACAACCGCATCCTCAACGCCGCAGACCTCTCTCTGCTCAAGCGCACAATCATCGGCGGATAAGAGTTAGAAGATAGGAGTTAGGAGTGAGAAGTTGCGGAATCCGCTTCGCGGATGATCTGAAAAAATATATGCAGTCGTACAGGCGTTACATGCTGTGCGGCTGCTTTTCTTGTATACTGAGATATTCCGATCCGCCGCGTCAGCGGCACCGAAACTCCTCACTCCTATCTCCTCACTCCTCACTTCATTTCAGTGTGCTGTTTAATAGAAAACTGACAAAAATCCGGCGCAGTGCCGCAAAAATGCTCTGAAAATGTGCGAAATCTGCCGGAAATCTTGACAGATGGGCGGCGGCAGTGTTATAATCAGATGTTGCAGACTAAAATCCGGCACTTGATCTGCCGGTGACGAAAAGGGGGGATATACCCGTGAAAGAAAACATTGTTCCGTCCTATCTTCCGGCGGTTTCGGTTACGATGGAACCGAAGGCGGGCGGCGAGCCTGTCACCGTGTTCCGCCCGTATGAGGCGTATACGGTCAGTGCACTGGAGGAGCATGCAGCACAGCAGGAATGCGGTGCGCTGCTTTCACTCGGCGAGCGGTATTTCTACGGTATCCTCGGTGCAGAGCAGGATTATCAGAAGGCGTATGATTATCTGAAAGCCGCCGCGGAGCTCGGCGCACAGGATGCGCAGGCGCTGCTCGCGGATTACTACCTGAACGATCAGATCGGTCTGGTGGAGACCAATCCGGAAAAGGGCGAGGAGATGCTGATTCTGGCTGCGGAAAACGGTTCCTGGCATGCGATGGAGAAACTTTCCAAAGCATACAGCAGCGGCATCGCAGGCATCCGGATCGACCACGAAAAAGCCTATGCATGGGCTGAGCAGTCGGAGCGCATGACGCGCATCTACTGGGAATTCTATGCACAGCCGAATTTCGTGGACTTTACCGTGACGCAGAAGGATATTCTCCACGGCAACACGCGCGCGGCGCTTGCACTTTACTATGCATGCATGAACGGCGTCGGCGTGAAGCGCGATCTCAATGCGGCGAAAAGCTGGCTGGATCGCGGCGAGCAGTTTGTCTGCCGGATCACGGGACTTGCAAAGGTCCCCGTATTTCAGGAGAAACGCGCGGAGCTGAAAGCCCGCGTGCAGAAGGATGAAACCCGTGCGGAGAAGAAGCGCCGGGCAGATGAAAAGAAGAAGTGAGGGAATCAAGTTGGTAAGAGAAGATTTGAGAAACATCGCGATTATTGCGCACGTTGACCACGGCAAGACCACGCTGGTCGATGAAATGCTCAAGCAGAGCGGCGCATTTCGCGAGAATCAGTCCGTCGCAGAGCGCGTCATGGACTCGAATGATCTGGAGCGTGAGCGCGGCATCACGATCCTTGCAAAGAATACGTCGATCATGTACAACGGCGTCAAGATCAACATCATTGACACCCCGGGTCACGCGGATTTCTCCGGCGAGGTCGAGCGTGTGCTGAACATGGTGGACGGCGTTCTGCTGCTCGTGGATGCAGCAGAGGGTCCGATGCCGCAGACCAGATTCGTGCTTTCCAAGGCACTGGAAATGGGTCAGAAGATCATCATCGTGGTCAACAAGATCGACCGCCCCGATGCCCGTCTCGATCAGATCGGCGACGAGGTGCTCGAGCTCCTGCTCGATCTTGACGCAAACGATGAGCAGCTCGAAAGCCCGGTGCTGTTCTGCTCCGGCAGAAGCGGCACGGCATCGCTCTCGCAGTATGAGCCGGGCGAAAACCTCAAGCCGCTCTTTGATACAATCCTCAGCTATATCGAGCCGCCGCAGGGCGATCCGGATGAGCCGCTGCAGATGCTGATCTCCTCGATCGACTACAACGAGTATGTCGGCAGAATCGGTATCGGCAGAATCATCCGCGGAACGGCAAAGGTCGGTCAGCAGGTACAGGTCGGCAACTTCCACAGCGAGGAAAAGCCGGTCAGTGCTAAGCTTGTCACGCTGCTCCAGATCGAGCAGCTGCAGCGTGTCTCGACACAGAGCGCAACCGTCGGCGATATCGTCTGGGTGTCCGGTATCGAGGGCATCAACATCGGCGATACGATCTGCGCACAGGGCAGCTATGAGCCGGTCAGCTTCACAAAGATCAGTGAGCCGACCGTCGAAATGACATTCTCCGTCAATGACAGCCCGCTTGCAGGCAGAGAGGGCAAGTTCGTGACATCCCGTCAGCTCCGCGAGCGCCTTTATAGGGAACTGCTCAAGGACGTTTCGCTCCGCGTCAGCGATACCGAATCCACTGATTCGTTCCTCGTTGCGGGCAGAGGCGAAATGCATCTCTCGATCCTGATCGAGAACATGCGCAGAGAGGGCTATGAGCTCGCAGTTTCGCCTCCGAGAGTCCTGATCAAGGAGATTGACGGCAAGCGCTATGAGCCGATCGAGCGCGTTGTCATCGACGTGCCGGAAGACTGCGTCGGTGCCGTGATGGAGAAGCTCGGCTCGCGCAAGGGCGAGATGCAGGAGATGCATCCGCAGGGCAGCAGAATGCGTCTGGAATTTCTGATTCCGTCGCGCGGTCTGTTCGGCTACAAGAGCGAATTCCTGACCGATACAAAGGGCGAGGGCATCATGTCCGCGGTCTTTGAGAAGTTTGAGCCGTATAAGGGCGATATCGCACGCCGCTCCGTCGGTTCGCTGATCTCCTATGAGACGGGCGAGGCGGTCACATACGGTCTTTATAACGCACAGGAGCGCGGCAGCCTGTTCATTGCGGCAGGTACGCAGGTCTATGAGGGCATGGTTGTCGGATGTTCTCCGAAGTCTGAGGATATCGTTGTCAATGTCTGTAAGCGCAAGCATCTGACGAATACCCGAGCAAGCGGCAGCGATGATGCACTGCGCCTGATCCCGCCGAAGGATATGTCGCTCGAGGACTGCCTTGAATATCTTGCGGAGGATGAGCTGCTTGAGGTCACACCGGAGAACCTGCGCATCCGCAAGCGCATTCTCGATAACAGCCTGAGAATGAAACAGAAGTTCAAGAAGTGATCCGGTCGGGAATTGACCGGAATGACCGCATCGCTGAAATTCACGAAACGGCTGTCGGCACTGCCGACTGAAACAGAAGTTTAAGAAGTAATTTGTCTGTCGGCACTGCCGACCGCATCATCCGCATGTTTCCTGCATATGCATGAAAAAACAGGGAAAGGAGCCGGATGCATGCAAAAACCGGATTTTCGGCATTATGACCAAAGCGGGAGCGCTGCCTCGGAACCCTACCGCGCTTTGCTCTGGATCCCCGCGCGCAGTGCGGCGGATGCACAGTCTGCAAGGAGATACGCGGCTAAACAGCTTTCCGGCATTTACCGGAACGCCTGTTCTGCGGGCTCGCGCAAAAATTCCATAAACCGGAAAAATCCGTAAAACATTGTGCATGATACACAAAAATGAGGGCTATTTTTTTGCGTAAATTGGGAGTGAAAATGCCCAAGACCGCTTGACTTAAATTGCGATTTGTGTTAAAATACAGGTGTATCACTGATATGGTGGCGCAGCTCTGTGTCAGGCGGGGTTGAACGTCACAGGTGATTCAGGCAAAGTTCTGAATGCCGATAGGCTTGGCGGGCAATGCTTGTCAGGGCATTGCGTGAACAAGCCGAACAGTTTTGGGAATGCACAGAAGCGCTGAGCGCCTGGCATTCCGACAAAAAGCAGAAAGGATTGAAACACATGAGCAAATCTATTTTCGCAAAGGTTGCTGCAGTTGCATGCAGCGTCGCAGCACTGGGTGCGCTCGGTATCGCTGCTTCCGCGCAGACCAACGATCCGATCGATGAGTCCAAGCTGACTGCCGGCAAGGTCAACATCGTTGCCGGTATCGTTAAGGCTGATAAGGGCGAGACCGTTACATTCCCGGTCTATGTTTACAACAACAAGGCTCCGGGCTTCGCAGCTACCGGTATCCGTCTGTTCCACGATGCAGAACTGAAGCCGGTCTTCAAGACCAACGGCAAGCCGGATGCAAAGCTCGGCGAAGTTGCAACTGAAGTCGGTCTCTCTTCCTCCTGGGATTACAACGAGGCAGAGCGTCTGATCGCACTGGGCACCATGGGCGACGAGGCTACTCCGCTCAACGGTGTCTGGTACACTGCAAAGGTTACCGTTCCGGAGAACCCGACCAAGGCCAAGTTCCCGATGACTCTCGAAGTCGATAAGTTCCTCGATTCTGCAACCAACCCGGTTGACTATGTCACTGTTGACGGTTACATCTATATTGACGATATCGTCACCACTGCACCGACCACCGCTCCGACGACGGCTCCGACCACTGCGCCGACCACCGCTCCGACGACGGCTCCGACCACTGCACCGACAACGGCTCCGACCACCGCTCCGACAACGGCTCCGACCACCGCTCCGACCACCAGCAGTGTTTCCACCACTTCCGGCACCACTGCTAAGCCGGGTGCTGTGACCACCACCACCAAGGCTCCGGCTGCTGTTACCACCACCAAGGCTGGTACTTCCTCCAGCTCCACAACTGCTACCAAGACCGGTGATGCTGGTGTTGGCGTTGCTGTTGCTGGCCTGCTCCTCGCAGCTGGTACTGCTGTTGTTGCTACCAAGAAGAAGAAGGACTAATCTCTTTCAACTGAATTTGGTATCATAACCAAAAAACAAATCCGGTGATGCTTCGGCGTCACCGGATTTTTTGTGCGCTTGACATTGTGGCCGTTGTGTGATATAATAGGCAATGAAAGCTGCTGCCGGTGTAATCTGCGGCGGCGCGATCAATTGATGCTTCAGAAAGGACATTTGACTATGAAATCTATGATGACTAAAATTGCAGCAACAGCATGCAGCATCGCAGCACTGTGCGTGCTGGGCGTCTCCGCTTCCGCGCAGACCAATGAGCCGATTGATGAGGCCAAGCTGACTGCCGGCAAGGTCAACATCGTTGCCGGTATCGTTGAGGCGGAATGCGGCGAGGTTGTTCAATTCCCGATTTATGTTTACAACAACAAGGAGCCGGGCTTTGCAGCGTCCAATATCCGCCTGACCCTTGATGAGGAGCTGAAGCCGCTCCTCAAGACCAATGGCAAGCCGGATGCAAAGCTGGGTGAGGTTGCGCTCGAGTCGGAGCTTTCTTCTGAATGGGATTACAACGAGGCAGAGCGCACGGTCGCACTGACTACCTCGGGTGAGAAGGCAACTCCGGGCAACGGTGTCTTTTACACTGTGAAGGTTACCGTTCCGGAGAACCCGGACAGGGAGAAGTTTCCTGTGAGGCTCGTTGTCGATTCATTCGGCGATCCTGCGAAAAATCCGGTTGACTATGTCACGATTGACGGTTATATCCACGTGTTCCTCCCGCATCCGGATGGCCCTCAGACCACCACCACGGAGCCGACTACAGCTCCGACCACTGTATCGACTACGGATTCGACTGCAGCTCCTACAACGGCGCCGACAACCGCTCCGACCACTGTATCGACTACGGATTCAACTGCAGCTCCGACTACTGCTCCTACAACGGCTCCGACCACTTCGGGCAATGCGGCTGTCACAACCACTTCCAAGCAGGCTGCTGTGACCACAACATCTGCAAAGGCGGGTGCTGCTGTCACTACTACCAAGGCAGGTACTTCCGGCTCCGCAACGGCTGCCAAGACCGGTGATGCCGGTGTCGGCGTTGCTGCTGCAGGTCTGCTCCTCGCAGCCGGTACTGCCGCTGCTGTGACCAGAAAGAAGAAGAACTGAGCGCTTTCCGCTCAATTCGTTGCGAAAATCACAAAAAATCCGGTGATGCTTCGGCGTCGCCGGATTTTTTTTCAGGAATATTTTGTCTGATATAGTGAACATGATAGCACGGGAGACTATACAAAT
>JAFWUX010000092.1 GCA_017523995.1 Oscillospiraceae bacterium
AGATGTATATATCTGATTGGCTTCGCCGCACATTTTCGGCTTTTTGTCAATACCTTTTCGCAAAAATTTACAGTAATTTTACAAATAAGCAGCCACCTGATCTTTTCAAATCATGTGGCTGCTCTTAGCTTAATGACATTATCAGTGCGAGGGGGTTCTTTGCATCAGATGTTCAGGCGGTGCGTTTACAGGTAGACAACCGTTTCGGCAAGTTCTTTTCTGGCTGCATGATTGGGCAGCGGACCTGCACCCTCGGCAGCATAGCCGAGATCCATGACCATGACGATCTGCTCATTCTCCGGCAGACCGAGACTTTCAGCGAGTTTATCCGGATCAAAATAATTGACCCAGCAGTTGTCCACGCCTTCATCGGCGGCGGCAAGAATCAGATGCGTTGCGACGATGGTCGCATCCTCTGCGCCGGTATCATATTTGTCGCCGGGATAGGTGAACACATTGTTTTTATCAAACGCCACAACAAGGACTGTCGGGGCGCCGTAACGGCAGGGCGTTGCCTGATCGAGCTTTGCAAGCACCTCTGCAGAGCGGAGCACATAAATCTTCTGCTCCTGCATATTCTTCGCAGTCGGCGCAAGGCGGCCTGCCTCAAGAATGCTGCGGAGCTTTTCTTCGGATACCTGTCTGTCACCGTATTTTTTACAGGAATAGCGGTTCTTTACAACTTCTTTGAATTCCATTCTGATTACTCCTTTTTTCATGATTTTGCTGCGGATTGTTCGGGACGGCGATTGACCGCTCCGATATCAGTATAGCATATTTTGCTGAAAAGTGCAAGCGGTGCGGGCTGTCGGAATAAACATATGACAAGCAGTCCTGAAACGGCGCCGGCGGTCCTGATATCTGACTTCCCATTTTTTGCGGTGAATGGTTCGTAACTTCTCAATTTATGCGAAATGAACGAAAATACGCAGAAAACTTGTGCAACAACTACAGAAAATCTGCATTTTTTCCAGTTTCAAGAATAATACAATGTGTTATAATCAGATTAAGGAACACTAGAAGTATAGTTCCGCGTGTATTGATTTGATGTTAGGGGTAATGAAAAATGAAACACAGAACACACAGAAGAAGTGTGCCGGTATCGCTGGCTCTCTGTGCGGCGATCCTGCACGCAGCGGTGCCTGTACCGGCATCCGCAGCAGACGATGCATCGTACATTTTCTGCGACAGCTTTGAATCCGGCGCCGGAGACTGGAGCGGCAGAGGCGGATGCACTGTCCGCACCACCACGGATTCTGCCTATCAGGGCAGCGGCGCGCTGAGCGTCACCGGCAGATCGGACACATGGCAGGGACCGGAAAAGTCGCTTGCCTCGATCTGTGAGGCGGGCAGGTCCTACAGCTTTTCGGTCTGTGCCGGATACGAAACCGGACCGGACACGATGAAGTTCCAGCTTTCGCTCTCGTATAAGGATGCGGGCGGAACGGTCAATTATGCGCATCTTGCCGAGGCGGAGACGATCAGCGGCAGATATGTGCAGCTTGCAAATCCGGAGTTTACGATTCCGGCGGATGCCACCGAGCCGATCCTCTATGTGGAGACGCTCAGCGGCAGCGGCAGCTTCTTTATCGACGAAGCAATCTGTGCGGAAAGCGGCACTGTGATCGAAGGACCGAAGCCCGTGCAGTTCACGCTCGGCGATGTCGATTTTGACGGCGCAATCACGGCAGCCGATCTCTCGCTTGCAAAGCAGTATCAGGGCAGGGATTTCCCGAACCGCAGCATGCGCCGTGCCGCGGATGTCAACCAGAACGGCGTTGTCACCGAGGACGATATCCGCTGGTTTGCGGAGTATCTGACATGTCAGACCGGCGAATATCCGGAGAAGGTTGAACCGGAAGTCACGCCGTTTGATTACGATCCGGCGATGAAGTATCACGGCTTTGACGAAAGAGAATATATTGACAAGCAGGCAGCACAGCGCGGCAGGGTCATTGAGGAGCATTATAACGGCACAACCGGCATGAACACGCTGTATGTCTATGTGCCCTACGGCTATGACGAAAGCAAACAGTACAACATCTTCTATCTGCTGCACGGCGGCGGCGAAAATGAAAAAACGCTGTTCTTCCAGGATGACACCATGATCCAGACGATGCTTGACCACATGATCGAAAACGGCGAGCTTGAGCCGATGATCGTGGTCACGCCGACATGGAATCAGACCGGCGCAGATAAGTTCTATACGGAGTTCCGTGACAAGGTTGTGCCGTTTGTCGAGGGCAAGTATTCGACCTATGCGGAATCGACCTCGCTTGAGGATCTGCAGGCATCACGCTATCACCGCGCATACGGCGGCTTCTCGATGGGCTCTGTTTCGACATGGGGCGTGCTCTGTCACAATCTTGATATTGTCGCATATTATATGCCGCTTTCCGGCGACTACCGCATCAATAACTGGAGCGCCCAGCAGAAGGCGGATGTCATCACAAAAGCGATTCAGGATTCTGGACTGAAAACGAACGAGTATTTCATCTTCTGCGCAACCGGTTCTGAGGATATCGCCTATCCGAACATGACGCCGCAGATCGAGGAGATGAAAAAGCGTCCGGAGTATGTCTATTCCTCTGATCTGTCGCAGGGCAATTTCTATTATCTTGTGCGGCAGGGCGGCATTCACTGGTGGGCGAATGTCCGGCATTATATCTATGACATTCTTCCCTATTTCTTCCATGAGGGACAGTAAACTCTCTCGCAGCCTCATGCCCGATCTGCCGCTTTCATGCATCTGTATGTCAAACGGAACTCCCCGCAGCAGGGGAGTTTCGTTTTTATGCGGTTTTCGGGAAATGAGATGCGATATATCATTGACAATCGGAGGCGGCTGTGCTATAATGAAAATACGGTCCGCAGGGGGCGCGGACTGACAATATTTACGGTAAATAAAAACAGGAGGGGTAATATGAAGCATAAGAAAATCAGAGCAGCTGCTTTTCTCGCGGCAGTCATGATGACTGCATCTGCATCGGCTGCGCTGCAGAACTGCACATGGTGCAGTCAGCCGCTTCTCGCTTATGCAGACGGCGAGGGCTATACCGAGGGTGAGATCAACGGGATCTACTATATGAAATTCGCAGATCACATTGAGATTTCCAGCGTCAAGGATTCGGTCACGGATCTGAAAATTCCGGAAACGATCGAAAGCCTGCCGGTGACGAAAATCGGAATGTCTGTCGGCGAATTCACCGGGATCACGAGCCTGACGCTGCCGGATACGCTCGCTGAGATCGGTGCGTATTCGTTCAGCTACTGCAAGCAGCTGAAATCCCTGACACTGCCGGACAGCATGGAGCATGTCGCATTTCAGGCATTTGAGCAGTGTACATCGCTCTCCGAGATCAACTTCCCGGATCATCTGGTCAAGACCGGCGCGTTCACATTTGACGGGACACCGTGGCTCGAAGCACAGCGCAAGAAGGATCCGCTCGTGATTATCAACGGCGCGGTTGTGGACGGACGCTCCTGCAAGGGCGAAGTCACAATCCCTTCGAGCGTCAAATATCTTGCGGACGGCGCGTTTGAGAAGAACAAGGATGTGACATCTGTTGTTGTTCCGGCGAGCATCAAGGAGATCAATGCGAGCACGTTCTGGTACTGCGATAATCTGACATCCGTTGAGCTGAACGGCGCAGAGCATATTGATTTCGGCGTCTTTGCAGCCTGCAACAAGATCAAGGATATCAAGATTTCCGGCAATCTGAAGTCGATCGACGTCAGAGCATTCTGCGATAACGACAGCACGGCAACCATCACATTCTACGGCACCGAGGATACATGGAACAAGGTCGAAAAGGATGCGGATGATCCGTTCCTGAAGCGCGCGAAGATGGTCTTTGATCCGAACGGCGCGCCGCTGGATGTAACGGATGATCTGCCGGGCGATGTCAATGATGACAAGAAGGTTGACAAGCAGGATGTCACTGCGCTGCTCAACTGGCTGCTGACCAAGCCGAACGCTACGGTGACTGTCTGGCAGCAGGCCGATCTTGATCATGACGGCGCGCTCACTGCCGCTGACCTCACGCTGCTCAAGCAGATTATGATCAATTGAAAACCACAAGAGGCATCCCCGAAAGCAGGGGATGCCTCCGTTTTTGCGATATAAAAGAAGCCGCTCCGTTCAGGCAATGCTGATCGGAGCGGCTTTCTGACTGCATCAGAATTCTACTCTGTTTTGTAGAAGTTATACCGGATTTCCTCCTGATATTCGTAGACAAATCCGAATGTGACAGGTGTATCATAGCCGCCGGTGTATCCCTGCGGCACCTGCTCGACTTTGACGAGATACTGCGCATTGCCCTGATCACCGCAGAACATCAGACCGTCAAAGGTGTGCGTGCCGGTTTCGTCAGATGTCCACTCCGCGATCTTTTTTGCATAGACCTCCGGTGCTTCAATGACAGAAATCACAACGCCTTTGACCGGTTCGCCAGTCTCCGGATCCGTGCAGCTGACCGTGATCGAATTGCATTTGTCATCCGGCGGTGCGATGTTGAAGGTCAGATCCTTGTCCGGTCTGCCGTCCCTGACGGTGAAATCAATGCCGCCGGACTGATCAGGCAGATCAAGCGCCGGATACAGCCCTTTCAGATGTCTGGCAAATGCACTGTCCGGTTTCAGCAGCTCCATCGGCTCCGGATGCATGATCGCATCGACATGATATTCGCCGTCCGGAAGGGAGAAATTGTTGACCGGCGTATTGCCGTAATAGGGCGTGCCGTCCTTTGCGGTGACGCGGATATCGCCATACATCAGGACGCCGTTTGAGCCGGTCTCTCTCCGCCCCGACCAGTCAAACATATTGACCTGAATGTTGTGGTTTATGTCACTGCGGATGAGCCGCGCATTGACCGTCAGTTCGGTTTTGCCGTCAAAAGCAAGCTGCATCTGCTGCCCCCAGTTGCCGTAGCCTTCCGGCAGATTCGAGCAGCTCAGGAAATACTGCTCACTGACCGGCATTCCGGTGAAGCATGCGCTGCGGTCTGTTTCACTCGTCCAGACATGATGATACAGTATTTCTTCATCCGAGGATGAAATAAGCTCCGCTTTGACGCCCGGAATCGGCTCGCCCGTCATCATATCCACCACGCCGATGACCAGTGTGCCGCCCTTTTTGCTTTCTCCGGCAGGGGGCTGTCTGCGCATTGCAAACGAGATCGAATCGAAGCTGCCGTCTTCAAATGCTGCCGTGGTCTGAGGGGGTTCTGTTACGCTTTCGGTGCCTGCGGCGGCGGTTCCGGCAGATTGTGTTTCCTTTGCGGAGACAGTCTGCGCGGCGGTGCTGCTTGTGCCGGTGACGGTTTGCGTTCCGGATGTCATCACGGCGGGATGCAGCTGCGTGACAGCGCTTGTGCCGTTGGTCTGCGATGCGGCTTCTGCCATGGTTGTGACGGCTTCGGTCGGGACGGTATCCTCGACAAAATCGTTCTGTCCGCTGTGACGGTCAAGCAGCATGAGCCGCGAGATGCCGAACAGACAGGCTGCCGCGCTTGCCGTCAGGATCAGATAGCGGAAGATGCGCGAACCGGCTTTCTCCTGCGAGGGCTTCTGCATCCGGATTTCCGGCTGTTCACCGGCATCGGGCAGCACATGCGAGGATTCCTCCTCTTCAGGCAGGGCAGGGGATTCCTGCTCCTCCAGCAGCGCCTGCACATATTTCTCATCAATCTGACTGAGCGCTTCGACAAATTTTTCGGTCTTCACAGCAATCCCTCCTCCCGTAAATATTTTTTCAGCTTGTCTCTTGTCCGCATCAGTGAGATTTTGACCGCACTGACGCCCATGCCGTATGTATCGGCGATCTCGGAAATGGATTCGGACATATAGTACCGCCGCAGAAAGATATTGCGCGTGCGCGGCGTCAGCGTATCGAGAAAGCGCTCGATTTCGCGCGTCAGCTCATGCGTCTCGACGGTATCATGCAGATTCTCATCGGATTCGAGTGTGGTTTCAAGCTCCTCCCATGCCGCTTCAAACTGTCTGCCGCCGCGCTTCTGCGTTTTGGCGGCAAGATAGCGGTTGACTGCCGTATTTCGGATGATTGTGATGATGTACGCGATCAGGCTATCCGGATGCTTCGGCGGGATTGTGCTCCAAACCTTCAGCAGCATATCGTTGACGCATTCCTCAGAATCCTCGCGGTTGTTCAGGATGTCATTTGCGAGCCTGTAGCAGAGCTTGCCGTAGGCGGTCTGGATTTCCTGCAAAGCGGATTCATCCCGTTCAAACAGCATCCCGAGAATCGCGTCATCTGTTTTCTGTTTCATATTTTAACACCTGTTTTGATTCCCCCGTTTTTCCAATTGCAGTATTTATTCTTTGTACTATCATATCACAAAGAATTCGATCCGTCAAGCAGAAAAATGCCCAAAATACGCGCCGAAAATTTTTTATAAAAACCACGTAACCATCCCTGCCGGAATCTTGTCTTAGTATATGACGAGCGAGTGAATTGTCAGATCATTGAAAGAATTATATCAGCTGCAGCGTTGATTCTTCTGAAACCCGAACGCACACAAATCTTCACTCAGAACTTTGCAACCGGCGGCGATCCGCTCAGAGCCGGATTCCGCACCGCTGCACAAAAGCAGCTGCAACCCCTTCTGCGGCAGCCGTGCAGCATCCCCGTGAGAAACCCGAAAATTCCGATGAACCCCAAAGCGCAAAAATATGAATTGTCAGGAGGTATTGACATGTTGAATGTAAAACGAATCACAGCTCTGCTGACCGCGCTGACCGCGGCTGCCTCTCTTGCAGCAATGCAGCCCGCAGCGGTGTTTGCAGACGAAGCAAATGATACGGAGACCGACTGCAGCGCGTTTAAGCCGGAAGGCGATGCCGATGAAATCGACTGGGTCGAGGTCATTGATGAAGACGGCGAAGTGACATACTACGATCCGGCATACTTACAGTTTGCAACGCGTTTCGGCGATGTCAACGCAGATAAGATTGTCGGCATCGCAGACGCAGTGCAGCTGCAGCGCTTCCTGCTCGGTCAGACCGATAAGCTCGGCAGCTGGTGGAACGCCGATCTCAACGGAAACGGCGAAGTGGATGTTGTTGATTACACCATGCTCAAGCAGCAGATCACCGGCGCACGCAAGAGCGAAGGCGGCACGCTGGTCGTCGGTGTTGTGGATATGCTGACAAGCGAGCCGATCCCGGGTGCGAAGGTGCATCTGCATGCGATTTACGGCGAACACGGCTATGACCTCGGCGAGTGGAACACGGATGACAATTCCGTGATGTACTTCACCGGTCTCCCGATGGACGAGCAGTATACCTATATCATGGATATCACCAATGTGCCGGAAGGCTACGGCAATGAATTCGGCAATCAGTCGCAGCAGCCGCAATTCCGGTTTGGCGACAAGACCGAGCTTGCGGTCAATGCCCGTCTGGTCAAGGATTCCGACCGCGGTCAGGTTGTTGTCAATATGTATGACTGGGCACGCGGACAGAACACGGGCAGCGGCGGCATACTGCCCTACGGCAATCTGACCGTGACGGATCAGGAAGGCAATTTCTTCTATGGCATCACACCTGAAAATTCCTTCGCACTGCCGGACGGCGACTATCATGTCGATGTGCAAATGCACCGTTATCCGCTGACGCTGATGGATCCGGACAGCGATTTTGCAGCGCACATCAAGGAAATCTATCCGGATGCAGAGTTTACCGATCAGACCGGCGGCATTGACTTCACCGTGAAGAACGGCAAGCCGGACAGAGACCTGACCTTCGATCTCATGCCGCTGCCGGGCAGGAGCAATTATGTCACGGTCAACTGCATTGACGCTGAGACCGGCGAACCGCTCGAGGGCGTTGTGGTCTCGCTGACCGAAGCCCCGAAGCACTACGCAAAGAAAGTCGCAGAGTGGACATCCGATGCGACCGGCACCCATACATTTGACAATCTGCTGCGTACCGGCGATCAGTGGGATCCGGCATATCTCGTCCATGTGGAGTCTGTTCCGGAAGGCTATGACGGCGGCTTTGATGAAATCGTCTCCGCAGGCTATGTCTATGGCTACACCACTGAGATCACCTATCGTTTTGTCAGAGATGAAATGGCAAAGCTCGTCTCCGCAGATGTGATCAGCTTTGATGACAAATCGCTGCTGAATGACGCTGCGCCCTATGAAATCTGGAAGGTTATTCCGGGTGATGAGGATGAGTATGTGAAGGTGTATGGCGCAGTTCAGCCGGGCGAGAAGGTCTATCTTGCAGACGGCAAGTATTTCGCAGCACTGAACGATAAGACCGCCCGTGAGAACGGCTGTGAGGCGATCTCCCTTGTGACCCGCAGCGGACAGCAGCTCAAAAAATACTTCGATCCGGATATCTATCCTTCGACAACAGGCATGATCGACTTCACCGTCAAAAACGGAAAGCCGGACAGAGCACTGAAGTTCTATGTCCGGAAATACGATCCGGACTTCGACCGTGAATCGGAGCTCGATCCGGAAGTGCTTGCAAAGTATGAGGAACTCTGGGGCGACAGCGTCCTCGGATGACTGCATACTGTAAGGGACAGCATACAGCAAAGACACCGTATCAGACATTTGACGGAACATCGCATATGCATCCGTGAACGCACCCTGAAATGACATCCCGTCCGACAGCAGACAGCCGCCTGATTTTGCATGACGCAGAATCTGGCGGCTGTTGTTCTGTTTGCCTGCAACTGTCAAAAGCATACAAGGATTTTGAAATGCGGCGGAGATTCGGAGACTGCATGCACGAAAATCCGTGTATCTGCTTGACAGAACAGACAGAACGTGATACAATCTGTATAGTTAGATGAATCTAACTATACGAGTTAACAAAGTTAGTGAAAGCTAACTGAGCGTTGAGGAGGACATGATGGAAAAACAGGAACAGGCATTTCTGGAGGTGCACGGGCTGAAAAAGAGCTTTGGCTCGGGCGATACGCGGCAGGATGTGCTGCGCGGGCTGGATTTCACCGTGGCAAAGGGCGAATTCTGCGTGCTGCTCGGACCTTCCGGTTCGGGCAAATCGACACTGCTGAACATTCTCGGCGGCATCGACAGTGCGGATGAGGGCGAAATCCGCATTAACGGCGACAAGCTCGAGGATATGAACGAAAAAGCGCTGACTGCCTACCGCCGCAAGCATCTGGGCTATGTCTTTCAGATGTACAATCTGATCCCGAATCTGAACGTCAAGGAGAACATTGAAACGGGTGCATATCTTTCCGATCAGCCGCTGGATATCGACGAGCTGCTCAAAATTCTCGGGCTGTTTGAGCATCGCTACAAGCTGCCGAATCAGCTTTCCGGCGGACAGCAGCAGCGTGTGTCAATCGGGCGTGCGATTGTGAAAAATCCGGATATTCTGCTCTGCGATGAGCCGACCGGCGCGCTGGATTACACCACCTCAAAGGAGATTCTGCAGCTGATCGAGGAGGTCAATCAGAAGTACGGCAACACGGTCATTATGGTGACGCACAACGAGGCGATCCGCCGCATGGCAGATCATGTCATCAAGCTGCGTGACGGCAAAATCCGCCACGATGACCGCATTCCGGATAAGATCACAGCCGCTGAGCTGGAATGGTGAGGGGGCGCAGCATGGAGAGCATTCGGTTCGGCAAAAAGCCGAAAAATCCGCTGCGCCGCCGTGTCCTGCGCGATCTGCTGCGAGACTGGAAACGCTATCTGATGATCTTTGCGATGCTTGTTGTGACGATCGGCTTTGTCTCCGGCATGTATGTCGCCAATCACAGCATGATGGCATCCCTGAACAGCAATGCGGCGACCTTCCGCCGCGAGGACGGTCATTTTGAGCTTTCTACGGCGGCATCGCCGGAGGTGCTGGAGGCAATCGCGCGCGGCGAAAAGGCGGATATGGTATCCGTGTTCCGGTCGCGCGCCTATGAAGAAGCCGCACCGGAAATCGAGGAGGCTGTCCGCGATGCCATTGAGGAGAATGTGCGCGCGCAGGTGACCGCAGCCGTTGATGCGCAGCTGCAGGCAGCCGGACAAAAGGTTCCGGCGGAGATGCGGGAATCCGCGCTGCAGGAGGCGCTCGATACCGCAATGGACAAGGAATATGAAAAGGCGGTCAAAGAGGCGCTGAAGCAGGCGTGGGATTCCAAAGAATACAAGGACGCGATTGACGAAGCAACCGACAAGGCACATACGGAGATTGACGATCAAATTGATGAGGAATACGCAGAGCTGGCGGAGCGCTATGAACTCGATCAGCATTTTGATCCGGTGCCGGTCAGGGTTTATCCGCTGTTCTTTAAGAATGCCGCGGAGCAGCTGCCGAACGATGCGGATTACACCGGAACGATCCGCGTTTACAGCGAACGCAGTGAGGTTGACGGTTATGATCTGCTTTCCGGACGCGCACCGCAGAATGACCGCGAGATCATCATCGACCGGATGCACGCCGACAATGCAGGCATCGAAATCGGCGATCCGATCCGCGCCGGCAAAACAGAGTTTGAGGTCGTCGGGCTGGCATCCTTTACGGATTACATCACGCTCTATGAGAGCAACACGGATACCATGTTTGATGCGCTGACCTTTGATGTCGGCATGGTGACAGACGAGGGATTTGCGCGCATCACAACGGCGCTGCATCCGAATTATGCGTTTACCTATGTCGATCCGCCGAAGGATGTGATCGAGGAGAAAACGGTTTCCGAGCACTTCATGAAGGCGCTGATCACGCAGACTGCGGTCTCGGAGCAGGAGCTTGAAATCAAGGATTTTGTCCCTGCATATGCAAACCACGCGATCACCTTTGCCGCAGAGGACCTCGGCTCGGATATGGCAATGGGCGGCGTGCTGCTCTATATTCTGACGGCGGTTCTGGCGTTTATTTTTGCGGTGAGCATCAGCAGCTCGCTGGAAAAGGAATCCGCGGTCATCGGAACGCTTCGCGCCTCGGGCTATACAAAGGGCGAGATGCTGCGGTACTATATGAGCGCCCCGCTGCTTGTTGTGATTCTGGCGGCAATCGTCGGCAATGTGCTCGGCTACACCTTCTTCAAAGAGGTTGTGGTCTCGATGTACTACAACAGCTACAGCCTGCCGACCTATACAACGCTCTGGACACCGGAGGCATTCATCCGGACAACGATTGTGCCGCTTGTCCTGATGCTGATTATCAACCTGATTGTAATTGTGCGGACGCTGCGGCTTTCTCCGCTGCGCTTCCTGCGGCATGATCTCAAGCGCACCCGCCGTCAAAAGGCGATCAGGCTGCCGCGCTGGAGCTTCTTCCGGCGGTTCCGGCTGCGTGTCTTTCTGCAGAATCTGCCGAATTATCTGATGCTGTTTGTCGGCGTGACGTTTGTGATGCTGCTGCTTGCGATGGCAGTCGGCATGCCCTCGACTTTGCGTTATTATCAGGAGCGCATGCCCGGCATGATGTTTGCAAAGGAGCAGATCATCCTCACGGATTACCGCGATGCGGACGGCAATCTGATCACAACGGAGACCGACGGCGCAGAGCCGTTTTCCATGACCTCTCTGGAATACCGCACAAGCCGGTATAACGAGGAGATTTCCGTCTACGGCATTGCCGCGGACAGCCGCTATGTCAAACTCGGCAGCAGCGATCAGATCTGGATTTCGCAGGCGTTCGCGGAGAAGTATCATCTCAGCGTCGGCGACCGCATCACGCTCGATGAAAAATATGAGAACAAGCAGTATGCATGGGAGATCGGCGGCGTCAATGACTATGAAGCATCGCTTGCAGTCTTCATGCCGAACGATCGCTTCAACAGGGAATTCGACCGCAAGCCCGAAGCCATCAGCGGTTATCTTTCGGATGAACATGTCACGGATATTGACGAAGCGAATATTGTCAAGTGCATCACGGCGGAGGACATGGTCAAGATCGCAAAACAGCTCGATCACTCCATGGGCAGCTATATGGTCTATTTCCAGTATGTCTGCGTGATTGTTGCAGCGATTATTCTGTATCTGCTGACAAAAATCATCATTGAGAAGAACGAGCGCCCGATCTCCATGACGAAAATTCTCGGCTACACCGACGGCGAGATCGCGCGGCTCTATCTGATCACAACGGGCGTTGTTGTGCTTGTCACAGAGCTGATTGCAATGGCGCTGGGGTATGGCGCGATGAAGCTCGTGTGGAGCGTGATGCTGACAAAGCTCGGCGGCTACTTCGCATTCATCATGCAGCCGGAGGGATTTGTCAAGCAGTTTGTTCTGGTGACAGCGGCGTATCTGCTGATTACAGTCTTTGACTTTATCCGCATCCGCCGCATTCCCAAGGTGCTTGCCCTCAAAAATGTCGAATAACCGGCGCGCTGCGGATATGCAAAACCGCTTATATTTTGAATACACGGAAACCGCTCTGATCACGATGATCGGAGCGGTTCCTTTTTCTCTTTGATCGGGCGCGAAAATTTTTTTGCAAAACCCCTTGACAAAGTGTAACACAGCTGCTATAATTGTATACATAGAGGTTATACAATTCAGACTTTCTTAGCAGTTGCAAATGCTCCGGAAGCCTTTAACCCGTAAGGAGTGTACACGAATATGAATATCAACATCAGCAATGCAAACGGTGAACCGATCTATCTGCAGATCGCAAGCCAGATCAAGACGCTGATTCTGGAGGGAAAGCTCAGAGAGGGCGAAGCGCTGCCCTCGATGCGCGTGCTTGCCACCGAACTCCGCATCAGCTTCATGACCACCAAGCGTGCCTATGAGGAACTCGAGCGCGACGGCTTTATCGAGAGCTACACGGGCAAGGGCTCCTTTGTCAAGGCGCAGAATCTCGAGCTTTATCGCGAGGAACAGATCAAGCGGCTTGAAGCCCTGCTTGCAGAGGCGGGCGATACGGCACGCAAGGCGGGCATCACGATGGAGGAGCTGCATGAGCTTCTCGACCTCGTCAACAGCGCAGAATAACGGGAGGAATCACCATGACTGAATATGAGAATGCAATCGAAATCAAGGGCGTGACCAAGCGCTACGATGATTTTACGCTTGACAACATCAGCTTTGATGTGCCAAAGGGCTGCATCATGGGCTTTATCGGGCAGAACGGCGCGGGCAAAACCACAACGATCCGCAGCCTGCTGCACATTACCGACATCAATTCCGGCGAGATCCGGCTGCTCGGGCTTGACCACATCAAGGATGAAACCGCAATCAAAAAGCGCATCGCCGTGGTCTTTGATGAGCTGCCGTTCCACGATATGTTCAATGCGCGGGATATGGCGCGCATCTTTGAGGGAATGTATCCGGAGTGGGACAACAGCATTTATATGCAGTATCTCGAGCGGTTTCAGCTCCCGTCGAAAAAGAAGATCGGGCAGTTTTCCAAGGGCATGAAGATGAAGCTGCAGATCGCCTGTGCGCTCTCGCACAATGCCGAACTGCTTGTCATGGATGAGGCGACAACAGGACTTGACCCGGTTGTGCGCGATGAGATTCTGCACATCTTTCAGGAGTATCTGCAGAACGGCGAGCGCTCCGTGCTGATGTCCTCGCATATCACCTCGGATCTCGAAAAGATCGCGGATATGGTCACATTCATCGACCGCGGAAAAATCCTGCTGAGCGGCTGCAAGGACGATATCCTCGAAAAGCACGGCATCCTCAAATGCGACAAGGAGAAAATCGCAGAGATCGACGCTGCGGATATCGTCAGCATCCGCAGCAATAATTTCGGTGCTGAGGTCATGGTGCATGACCGCGAGAATGCATCCTACAAGTATCGCGACTGCGTGATTGATCCCGCAAGCCTTGACGATATCATGCTTTACTATGTTCACCGTGACAAAAAGGAGTGGTCATGATGACCGCACTGTACCGTTCTCTGCGTTTTCGCGAATTCACGCTGATTCAGCGGGGGCTGAAACTGCGGACGATTGTGCTGGCGGGCTTTCTGCTGATCATGTGCCTGAGCGCAGTACTGATGTGTGCGGGCGGTTCCGTTTCCGATGAGGATGCCAGCGGCATGTTCTTCGGAACACTGATGGCGGCATTTCTGGCAGGCTTTCTTACCAATGTCGAATATGATACAGACAAGGCGGATGAAATGAGCGGCTGGAAACACTGCCGCCTGACATTTCCCTATTCCGGCGCTGATCATGCGGCGGTGCGCTATCAGATCAAAACCGGTATCATGCTTGCTTACGGCGGATTCCTGCTTCTGTGCGGTGCAGTTGTCTCTGCGGCACTTCATGCTGCGTTCATCGGCGCGGCAGTCAACTGTTATATGCTTACGCTCTGTGTACTGGAGCTTTCATGCATTGTGCGGCGTTCTGCCGGCATGCTGCTGCGTGAATATCGGCATTTGAAGCGAATACTCATCGTGCCTGCTGTTTTGCTGTTCCTGCTTTGGGGTACGTCTGTGCTCGCCGGATTGCTGCGGAATGAGCCAGTTCTGCCGGAAAATGCCGATCCGATCACGTATCTTGCGGAGCATATCGGCGCTTTTTATCTAACACTGCTGACATTTGCAGTTCTCTGCGGTCTGCTGTATCTCGGCAGAAGGGTGACTGCACTGGAATTTGACAGGAGGGATACCTGATGAATCTTTACAAATCACTTATTTACCGTGAACTGAAGCTCTCGCGGAAGTATTATGCGCTGATCGGAATGCTGCTGCTGTTTCTCGCGGTAAGCCTCATGATTGTGCTGATTCTCCCGAGTGCGGAAAGCATCTCTGCGGATGAAGAAGCTGTATTACCGTTGGATCTGGTCAGCATCGGAATCGGGATCATCGGCGGATTCATGGGCGTCAGAGACGGCGGCAACTATAACATGGATGTCAAAACCGGCTGGGCAAGAACTGTCTATGCACTGCCAGTGACCGGAAAGCAAATGGCATGTGCCGCTTTGATGCAGCGGATGATCTCACTGTCCGCTGCTGCTGTGATCAACATTGCATATGCAATCGCATTCAGAACTGCAACCGGCTTTTCCGTCTTTATTCCGCTGATCGCAGTATTTCTGATCTGTGCCGGTGCCGGTCTCATCCTTGATACCGTCTACGGCGCGGTTGTCAGAATGTTCAGAGATAAGCGGCAGCAGAAAAAGATGCTCGTTGCGGGCAATGCTGCCGTGATTGCGTTCTTTGTTCTCATTGAAAAAGCTGTCAGTCTTGTTTTCAAACCGTCTGTTGATCTGACAAAGGTGCTGAAGTTTGTGCAAGCTCCGGTTTTTGCAGTGATAGGTGTTGCTTTCTTTGCTGCATCTGCGCTGACCTACTATTTTACAATTTCCAAATCCTATGAGAGGAGAGAGCCGTAATGACCGGTCTGGCGTATAAGGAGTGGAAACAGAATCAGGGCTTTCTGCTTCTGACTTTGATCGTGCCGGTGCTGATCGCGTATCCTGTCTGTGCATGGTTTTTGCATTCCACACAGACCGGGACCGGCGGCTTGTCTGTCATGGAACTGATCCGGCAGGAGCAGATGGGCGAATTCTGGCTGATGTTTCAGCTGGCGGCATTTCTGGCAACCGGATTGTTTCAGGGCATGATTTTCAGTGCCGATGCGAAAAAGGTCCGGGCGATGTGGGCGGCAGCCTCGCCGGAAGGCGTTGCGGGATTTGTCCGCGGAAAATATCTGCTGACCTTTGCGATGTCCATGATCGGGATGTTTTCTCTGCAGACCGCCGATTTCCTCATGGAAATGATCTGCGCGGCAAATGATGCAAGCTGGTTCGGCATGGCGGATTTCATGATGCTGTTTTTCTGGCTGCAGATCATCCTGCGCGCGGTTGACATTCCGCTGACGCTGCGGTTCGGGCTGAAAAACGGCAGCCTAATCAAGAGCATTTTCATGATCGCGATCGGGATTGTTGTCATGATCGTTGTCTCAAACTTTGGCGAACAACTTGTTGGTCTGTATGAAAAAGCAACTGAGCAGCAGCTCGGCACCGCGGTCAATCTGCTGCTCGGACTGCTGCCGGTGATTGCGCTTGTGATGTACGGGCTGTCCTATAAGCTCTCGTGCAAAGTCTATATGAAGGGGGCGGAGCAGTATGACAAATAAAAAGCAGATGCTGCTGCGGCTCGGGTTGTTTCTCCTCATCGCGTTTTCCCTGACATGGATTCCGCATATCATCTGTCTGCACGTTTGGGGATATGAGGACTGGTTGAGCAGTGCGTTCGGCGTGATCGTCACGCTGAGCATGTATGCGCCGATGCTCGGCAACATCCTCACGCGGCTCATGACAAAAGAGGGCTTCCGCGATCTCAAACTGCGGTTCCGGCTCAAGGGCAGTCTCCGCTATTACGCGATCCCGTTTCTGACGGGATTTTTGATCATGCTGATGATCGTCGTGATCATCAACTGCACGCACGGCAACTGGAAATTTGAAGCGCTTGCAAAGGCTGCTCTGCCGGATCTTATTTCGGAGCTGCTGCTCATGCTTGCCATGCCGCTTTCCTACATCGCACTCCCGTGCTTCGGCGAGGAATTCGGCTGGCGCGGCTACTTAAACCCGAAACTGGAGCAGCTGACGGGTACATGCGGCGCGGTCATCATCGGCGGCATCATCTGGGGACTCTGGCATGCACCGCTTGTTGCAGCAGGCTATAACTTCGGCACCGGTCATCCGGCGCTGAGTGTCCTGCTGATGTGCATTTCCTGCGTGTTTGTCAATGCGGTGCTGTTCTGGCTGACAAAGAAAACGGATTCGGTCTTTCCGGCGGTTCTGCTCCATTCGATCATGGATCTGAATTTGCAGACCTTTGCCATCCGATATTTCACCAGCGGTGTTTCCGAGGAGACATTCCAAAAAACAACCGCTCTGCAGGGCGGTCTGCTTGGGATGGTCATTCCGTATGCGATCATCGGCACGGTGTTCTTCGTCCTGCTGATCCGCGGCAGGCAGCGCGCTGAAAAAACTGCATAACCGGAGTCAGGCTTTGTCCGCACATTCCTTCAACAAAACAAATCACCGCTTCTGTCAGTGAAAACCTGACGGGAGCGGTGATTTTATCTGTTATGTGTGCTGACGGTTCTGTCTGCGCCTGAGCAGGAACAAAGGAACAGGGATCCTGTCCGGAACTCTGCGCTCAGTTTCTGCAATGCGCAAATCTGAGCGGCTTTCGTTTATTTACCACTTCGGGAGTTCATCGAGTGTGATGACATACTCGCTGTCATATGCTTTTTTGAGGATTGCTTTTTCGGTGTAGCGCTCGGAGTATCCGCTGCCGTTTGTGACAAAATCGCCGCACCATGTCCCGAACCACGCCCAGCGCGCATTCGAGGCGACCACGTTGTCGATATCAAAGACTGTGCCGTTTTCGGTGAGCGCAGTGATTTTGTTTGTCTTGGGATAATCCAGCAGCTCCGCAAATTTTGCATTCTGTGCGCTGTAGACGCGCTCGCCTGCATAGATATCCTCGCCGATGACATCGACGTATTCATCGCCCGGATACCAGTCCGCCGCCTGACCGTTCCACACCCAGATCAGGTTGCTGCAGCCGTATTCCTCTGTGAGCTGCGTGTAGAGATACTTCCAGAGCTTTTTGTAGGGCTCAGCGCCCTTTGCGCCCCACCAGAACCAGCCGCCGGAGGCTTCATGCAGCGGCCGCCAGAGAATCGGCACACCGGCATCGCGGAGAATATTGATCTGTTTTGCGATTGCGGCGATATCCTTGTCGAGCAGCGCTTTGCCCTCTGCATCCCTGCCGTTCATGACAGCGTCGATATCGAATGTGACATTCGAGGTCGAAAAGCCCTGCCACCAGCGCGGATTGCCGTTTGCATCATTGCCGTCCTTGAGGTATTTGTCCGGCGCATTCCAGTGCCAGCAGAATGTCACGATGCCGCCTGCCTGATGCACCTTCAGTGCGGTATCCGTCGAAAATCCCTTTGCGCCGCGCGCGGCACGGGAGGGGGCATAGTCCATGAAGTCCAGTCCGCAGATCGCCGGATACTTGCCGGTGACATCGTGGATTGCCTTGAACTCCGGTCCGTCCAGACCGTAATCGCAGACCTGTCCTGCCAGCGTATACTTGCCGTAGGAGTCGCAGAGATACGAAAACAGCTTTTTCGTTGCGGCGTCCGCATTCGGGTTGATGAGCTTGTCCGATACATTGTAGACATCGTTTGAGATACCGGCATCGGGCTTGACTGTGAGCTTATCCAGCATGATCCATCCCCATGATTTTGTGACCTTGATCTGATGCGTGCCGGCTTTCAGCATCACGCCGCGGACAACCGCGTCCGTGTAGCCGGAATCGGAGCTGTCGAATGTGCCGACGGATTCGCCGTCCGCATAGACATTGTTCGTCTTGCTGCCGCCGATGCCCTTTGCGGTCAGGATGAGCTGATAGGTGCCGTCTGCGGGAACCTCGACCGTGAATGTCACGGTGTCGGTATCCTCCGCGAATCTGCCGACCGCCTTGCCGCCCGAGGCATCTGCATCGGCACTTGCGCTGCTTGCGCCTGCGAGCACGGCATCTTCCGCCTCATAGACGGAGCTTTTTCCGCTCTGCTGCGGCTGCGATGTTCCCGCAGGAAGAATCTCCCGTTTCAGCAGTGTCAGATCAGAAGCGGTGAGCGATTTGCTGCCGTCGAGATCGGCACGCGCTGCCTGCTCGCTGCTGAGCAACTTTTCGGTCAGCAGATGCTTTTGCAGCAGACGGGCATCCTCCGCGGTGCATTTGCCGTCGCCGTTGACATCGCCGCGGACAGCATCCGGCAGCACCGTGCTCTCCGGCATGTTTTTGTAGACGGTTTCGTACATCGTCTCCGCCCAGAGCTTGCGCATGGCTTCGTAGCCGTCAGAGCTCGGGTGCACGCCGTCGGAGCTGAGCAGATCGGGATTCTTCTGGAAGAACGCCTCAAAATCCGGACCGTGTACCAGCTTGTCGCCGTATTCTTTGTAAAGCTGATCCACCTTCTTGTTGAAGATCACAGCGTTCGGCTGCACATCTTTATTGGTCGAGGCGGGAATCTTCGGGAGCACCGGCGTCTTGCCGAGCTTGAGCACGGCGTCGATCATGTATTTGGTGTTGGAATAGTACGCATCTGCGTTGTTCGGATTGCCCCAGCAGTCATTTGTGCCGTAGGCAATGCTGACATATTTCACGGGGCTGTCCTTGAGCCAGCCGTCGATGGCGGCCTTGCCGTGCGGACTGGAAATGCCGCCGATGCCGCCGTTCTGCGCGACCGGATAGAATCTGTCATCAATCGCGTGGATATGTGCCGCGTAGCTCGTGCCCCACTGATTGACCATGCCGCCCGCGGTGATCGAATCGCCGAGGAAGATCCACGAATCCTGCACGCCCTGCGAGGCATCGTGGATATCGAAATTGAGCTTGACTTTGCCGCCCTCGCCCTTGGTCACGCGGATGCGGATCCAGTTGGCGCCCTTCATGTCGATGAGATGCTGCTTCGAGCTCAGCCCGTTGCCGGAGACCGTGACAGCGGTTTTCCAGCCCTCTGACGGAAAGCTTCCGCCTGCTGCGCTGTTTGTCTCAATGTCATAATCGACCGGCTCCTCCTGCTTGGTGACATAGGAACCGATATTGTCATAGGTGCTGTCATTATACCACACCGCAATGACCTGCTTGCGCTGCGATTCCGGCACGCCGGAAAGATCATAGGCAAGGTAATCCGGTGCGCTGGACTGCCATGCTGTCCAGTAGGCGTCATCATTGCCGTGCGATGCGTTACCGCCGCCTGAATAGGCAGGCACGCCGCGGCTGATGACCGGATTCGTGACAACGGCACTCGCCGCTGCCGCTGAGATGTTCTGCGTCTGCTGCGGCATTTCGACGGCCGGCACTGTGCAGACCGTCAGCAGCCCTGCAAGCAGAAGCACTGTCAGTTTTCCGTATTTTCTCATGATAACCCTCCGTTTTTATATCTGTCGGAATCTGTAAGATCCCTTTATACCATTATATCCGAAGTGTGCGGAAAAAGCAATGATGTTTTATGTATACAACTTGATATTTTTTACACAATTTTGCTGTGATTTCCGCCCGATTATCCAGTTTTTCTGTACAATATGAATATCACGGCGCCGACGGAGCGAAAAAACCGCCCGATCTGCACATCATGCAAATCGGGCGGTTTCGTGTATTGGATTCAGTTCAGATCATCGGGCAGTGATATTCACTTTGCACCCGGGAGCTTGTCAAGCGGGAACTGCTTGCTGTCGATGAGCTTGACAATGGACATCAGGATTGCAATGAGGTCATCCTGATTGAGCTTGCCCGAAACAACATTGGCGTTCCGCTGTCCCTGTGTGGAGATGTTGGCTGTCTTGTCCTCGGCGAGGAACCGTGCGAGCAGAACCGCATCCGAGACATCGGTATCGCCGCTTTCGTTGACATCGCCCCAGATCAGTTCCTTCGGGGTATCTACCACCTCATGCGGACCTTCATCCTGCAGGAAGGAGACAACCCATGCAAGCGGTGCATTGTATTCCAGTGCTGTGGAGTTGACGGAGAATGCCTCAACGGAATCCGCATAGCATCTTTCGGAAATATTGTCTCTGGAATACGGGACAAATCCGAGCAGGCGCATGTACTGGTCATATATCTGTGTGCTTGCACCGCCGGAGAGCACGCCGTCCGGCGCCTTCGGGAAGGTTTTGTCGATTCCATTCAGCCAGTATTCGTGCGACGGATTGCAGACGCCGTAATTGCCGTAGCCGGTGATATAGGAGAACGAAAGCGGATTGTTTCCGAGCAGATAATCCATGCCGGCTGCAACGCCGTCGAGATATTTTGTCTTGCCGGTGAGATCATAGGCATATGCCAGTGCGATCATGTTGTTGAGCGCTCTTGCGTTGGAGCCTTCCTCAAATCCGTAGTTGTGCAGATGCGGCATGCCGTCATTGGGATCTGTATAGCCGGGACCGTCATAGAGATACGGAATGCTGAAGCCCTGCTTTTCCTCAGTTGCGAGATAGGTGTCCGCAGTACCAAGCAGCGCCTTCCGGATGGTTTCATTTTTTTCCGGTTCCAGTGCTTCGCTGTGCAGTGCAAGTGTCAGTGTGCCTGCTGCCGTCATATTGCCGGTGTTGAGCATGTTGAGGGAGCCCTCATCCGCATCGTTGAAGTTGCCGCCTCTGATTCTTTCCGGAACGCTGAATGCATCCTTATATTTAGAAAGGCGGTCGCGGAATGTCCCGTATTCGGTATCCTCCATTGCGATTGCGCTGATGAACAGCTCGCAGGCTGCCCAGTAGGCATCGTCCGAAATATCCATATCGCCGTATGGGACCGCGACTGCCGACTGCTTCACCGGTGCATAGAGGGATTTTTCGTTGAGATTCTCCTTCGGAACGGTTGCCCAAATGTACGGGTCGGTAGTTTCTGTCAGATCAGCATCGCCGACCACACTGCTGTATATCTGCCAGAATGCCTCATACGCATCCTTCGCGCGTTTGTACAGCGTCTTTGCGTATTCTTCGTCAAAATCCTTCCAAAGTCTTGCTGCCTGCGCCGCGCATGCTGCATAGTTCAGGGTTGCGGCAAGGGTCGGGGGCTTGACAATGCGGACTTCCTTGTTATATGCCTCGTCATCGCCGATATAGTTCCACGGCTTCTGCGCAAGCTCCGGCATGATGTGATCCTGCACGCTGTGGTAATAGAGCCCTGCATATTTGCCCCATGTCGGTTCATCCGCCGCGACCTTCATCTTTTCCATAAAATCGAGCTCATGGCGGCATTCCTGGAGAATATCCGGCACATTGTCGCCCGTTTCCGGAACCACGCAGGTGCCGGAGCCGTCTGCAAACTTTTTGCTGCCTCCCGCCGAGTTTAGAATTGCACGCTCATACATATTCTGGAGCACCCAGAGCGTATAGCCGCCGCTGACCATATTCTTGCTGAAATATCTTGCGTCATACCAGCCGCCGGAGGCATCAATGGTCGAGGATGCGTGCTGGACAGAGGCCTCATCCTTGGTGAGATATTGTCTGACCCACGAATCCTGCACATAGGCGGTGTCAGTCTTGTACTGATCGGCGTGGGCGAGCTTGTCCTTCTCCTGCGTGGAGGTGATGTATTCCGCCTTGGTATCCTGACCGGCGCGGTTCTGATAGAAATAGTTGAGCGTGTTGGTCAGCAGATCATGCCCCTCCTGCTGATAGATATCATCTGCAATGCGGAACGTGAACGATCTTGCATCAAGCCCCGGAATGACGATATAATATTCGCCGGGCTCCTTGAACTTCGAGAAGTCGATCTTGGCGACCGTATCGCCGGAATCCTTATCGAACACGGTTTTTGCGGTCTTGCCTTCGTAAGCGACTTTGCCGGTTCCGTGATCAATGATCTGGTAGTCATATTCCGTATCTGCCATCAGGTCGAGTGTGGCGGCATCCGGTGAGAGCGAGCCCTTGTTATCGGAGAGCGCTGCAGTCTTTGCAAGCTGCGGATAGTATCCGAGCTGGTTGACCGAGACGAAATTATGTTCCAGACCGCTGAAGGAGCGGTCGGTATAGAACCGCCGTGTTTCAACAATGCTTTCCTTCTCGTCCTTGTCTACGATATGCATCTCATCGAACCAGAGTTCATCGCCGTCCTGTGCGTTGCCGCCGTAGGTGGCTCCGCTTGCATATTCGATATGCCACAGAGCATTTTCAAGATCCTCGGTCGGCTTAAATGTGCCGGAGACCGTCTGATATTCAGTGGAAAGCTTGAAAACACTGCCCCACATTCCGCCCATATCCGGACCCATTTCCATTTTGCCGTCCGCATTTGTGCAGAAGTAGTATTCGTCGCGGTTTGCATTTGAGATGGATGAGAACATCTCCATGCCGCTGCGCTTTGCCTTGACTTTGAAGCTGACCTCATAGGTGTGCCCCTTTTTGAAGCTGAGTCCGGGGTACTGCACCCGCAGATCATAGCGTTCATTTGTTGCGCCCGTACCCTTGAGAATCGTCAGATGCAGGGCGCCCTTATCAATGTAGAAGTCCTGTCTTGCCGGTGCAACCTCGATGATGTGCCACGGCAGAACTTTCTGCTCGAAGTCACATTCGGCAAGCATCTCTGCCGCAGAAGCGGTCAGCGGCATAGCAGGATTGACCGCAGCGGGGACGAGCACAGTTGCTGCCAGTAAAGATGCGATGAGCCTTTTTGATTTGTTCATAGAATATCCCTCCCGATAATTGATGTCATGGACAGCCGGCGCGGTACATTTCCGGCTGCACAGTTTGTTGTGCCGTATGCAGCATCTCCCGTTTATCACTGCACACACTTACATTGTACCACGAAATTGACGGATTGTAAAGAGCGTACAGAAATTTAATACATTTCAATAACTGATTATCAAAAATGCTCCCCATGAACAGGGGAGCACCGGTCAGCCTTTGACCTCGGTATAATAATAGACGGCGAGCTGCGTGCGGTCGCGCAGGGCGAGCTTTTCGAGCAGCGTGCTGAGATAGTTGCGCACGGTGCCCTCGCTGAGATAGAGCTGCGCTGCGATCTCCTTGTTGCTCATGCCTGCAGCGACAAGCTCCATGATCTCGCGCTCCTTTTCGCTGATGCCGTGGGCGGCGTAATCATAGCGTTCCTGCTGCTTCATCATCTCCGGCAGCCGCGAAATGATCTTTTCGCCGAAGACGCTCTGTCCGCGCATAACGGCTTCGAGTGCTGGCGCGATGCCCTCGAAATCCTGCTTGAGGATATAGCCCTTTGCGCCCATGTTCAGTGCCTTGACGATGTATTCATCATCAGAAAACGTTGTCAGATACAGCAGCTTTGCCTCGGGGGACTGCCGGAGAATCTGCTCACCGGCTTCCAGCCCTGTCATGCCCTCCATGCGGATATCCATGAGCATGACATCGGGTTTGATCTCCTCATACAGCCGGATGGCATCCGCGCCGCTGCCGCCCATTGCCGCGACCGTGATCGTGCCCGTTGCTTCGAGGATTGTTTTCAGCGAAAGCGCAACCAGTTTATCATCATCAATGACTACAATTTTCATAGCTTCTCCTTTGGTACAGAGGCAAAGATGCGGAATCCGGATTCTGATGGCGTAAAGCTGATCTGTCCGCCGATGCCGCTGACTCTGTCCTGCATATTTCTGAGCCCGATGCCGGTCTCCCTGATCTCGCTGCAGCGTCCGTTGTCCTCGATCACAAGCTGATAGAACGCCGGATGTTCGCGCAGGATCATCAGGATTCTGTCGCCGTTTGAATGCTTGACCGCATTGGAAAGCCCCTCTTTGACAACGCCTGCCATGCACAGCTTGACGCTGCCGGGCGCATGCTCGCTGATATCATAATCGAGCCTGACCGTGAATCTGGAATCCACTGCCGCGATGCTGTCCGCAATGACCTTTCTGAGGTCGATGGAATCATCGTGCAGCGTGTGGACGCTCTCGCGCATGCTGGTCATTGCGGTATCGAGCGTATCCTTGAGCCCCTGCAGCGGTTCGCGGAGCTGTTCATCGCGGTTGATGACTGTCAGCGCACCTGCCTGCAGCAGCGCGCGCGTCAGCATGTGCCCGACATTATCGTGGATATCCCGCGCGATGCGGTTGCGTTCTTTCATGGTTGCAAGGCGGATTTCGGCATCCTGCATCTGGGACATTTTCTCGTTCTGCTCGGCAAGATGCAGATTGCGCTCGGTGACAGTATCCCGCAGCGCCTTGAGATGCCCGACCTCTCCTGTCAGGAACCCGATCCGGTGATAGAGCAGCAATGCCGCCGCAATGCCTGCCGCAATCACAAGATACTGCGTGATGCCGAGCGCGCCGTTTATCCTGAACACCGCAGGGACGGCGGGCAGAATCAGCCACCATTTTCTGAGCCGGAGTGCGTCATAGAGCAGCAGCGGCAGCGCACAGAGCGCAACCGGAAGAACGATGCACAGCGCCGCACCGCCTGCGATCAGCACCGCCGCGATTCTGCTGTGCTCCTGCATGATCAGCATGACCGCCGCAGAGATGCAGAGCATGAGCAGCAGTGCCGCGACAGGAACGGCAAGTCCCGCAGCCGTGCAGAATCCGATCGCACAGATCAACGCAATGACAAGCTTTTCCGAAAGACTTTCCACGCAGCACCCTCCCTTTCATTTTCCCCATTATACCACAATCTGTTCAAAAACGCAACAACAGCGGTTTATTGAATGAGAAATTAGAAATGAGAAATGAGAAATTGCGGTGTCGCCTGCGGCGACAGATTTATATTGAGTTAGGAGATAGGAGTGAGGAGTGAGGAGTTGCGGTGTCGCCTGCGGCGACGGATTTATATATTGAGAGTTAGGAGATAGGAGTGAGGAGTGAGGAGTTGCGGTGTCGCCTGCGGCGACGGATTTATATATAGAGAATTAGGAGATAGGAGTGAGGAGTGAGAAAATGCGGCGTCGGTTTTGAAAATATAGGGGGAGCGGGGGATTGCGCACGGTTGTGACATTTGTCACATCGAAAACTGATTTCTGACACTGGTAAATGACATCCGTTTTCTGCTATAATGATCTCAGCAAGGGCGAACAACGCCTTGAAAGGAGTATCATCATGGGAGAAACAGTTGTCAGACTCGATAACCTTGTAAAACGCTACGGCGAACTGATCGCGCTCGATCACTTCAGCCTTGAGATCAAAGAGGGCGAAATATTCGGTCTGCTCGGACCGAACGGCTCCGGCAAGACCACAACCATCAACTGCCTGCTTTCGCTGCTCTCCTTCGACAAGGGCAGCATTGAAATCTTCGGCAAAAAAATGACGCCGACTGCCTACGATATCAAGCAGCAGATCGGTATCATCATGCAGGATGTCGCCGTGTTCGACGAGCTGACCGTCTACGAAAACATCGACTACTTCTGCGGTCTGTACATCCACGACAAAGCGACCCGCAAGCAGTATGTCGAGGAGGCAATCGCATTTGTCGGACTCGAGGATTTCGTCAAATTCCGCCCGAAGAAGCTCTCCGGCGGTCTGCTCCGGAGACTGAACATCGCCTGCGGCATCGCGCACAAGCCGCGGCTCATCATCCTCGATGAACCGACCGTTGCAGTCGATCCGCAGAGCCGCAACAAGATCCTTGAGGGCATCGCGGAGCTCAACCGGAACGGTGCAACCGTCATCTACACCTCGCACTACATGGAGGAGATTGAGCAGCTCTGCACCCGAATTGCGATCATGGACAAGGGCAGAAAAATCGCGGAGGGCACCAAGGACGAGCTCAAGCGCATGATTAAAAATACCGAGACCGTCACGATCGAGATTCTCGAGCTGCCCGATGCAGTCCGCGCGGAGATCGAAAACCTGCCGCATGTTTACGAATCCGAATATGCAGACGGAAAATTCACGGTCCGCTGCTCCGGCGGCAGACACAATCTCATCCGCATTCTCGATGTGCTGCGGCAGAATGACCTGAGCTTCGGCCGTGTCTACACCGAGCTGCCGACACTGAACGATGTGTTCCTTGAGATCACCGGCAAATCGCTCAGAGACAAGGAGGAATGACATGTTTCTGCATAATCTGAAATATGAGCTGTGCAGCAGTCTGCGCGTCAAGGATCTGATTATCTGGCTGATTCTGTTCCCGATGTTCCTCGGCACCGTGTTCAAGATTGCATTCGGCAGCATCTACGAAAAGGTGGATTCTTTCTCTGCGATTCCGGCTGCGGTGGTCGAGGTGCAGGAGGATCCGGCGCTGCATCAGGTGCTTGATTCGCTCTCTGAGGGCGAGGACGCGCTGCTCGATGTGCAGTATGTCAGCGCGGATGAAGCAGATGCGCTCCTGCGCGATGACAAGGTCAAGGGCATTCTTCACGCGGACGGCAGGCTTTCCCTCAGCGTGACGGATGAAGGCTTAGAGCAGACCATGCTCCGCTCATTCGCAGAGCAGTACAATGCAAACCGTGCAGTCATCACAGAATGCGCCGTGAACAATCCGGCTGCCGTGCCTGCGGTTGTGGAGAGTCTGCGTGCGGAGTGGAAACCTGTCACAAACGTTCCGCTCTCGGCGGGCAACCCCGATTACACGATGGTCTACTTCACGAATCTGCTCGCAATGGTCGCGATGTACGGCTCGATCACTGGTCTGCACATCACGATTCAGAATCAGGGCAACCTCTCAAAGCTCGGCGCACGGAAATGCTGTTCGCCGACACCGAAATCCATCAGCCTTTGCGCGAGCCTGCTCGGCAGCATGTTCGTGCAGTCTGTGTGCATGGTGATCGCCGTCAGCTTCCTGCATTTCATCCTGAAGATTGATTTCGGCAGCCGGCTCGGCATGGTCTATCTGACATCTGTTGTCGGCGGTATTCTCGGTCTTGCATTCGGCTTCTGGATCGGCTCGATCGGCAGATTCCAGACCGGCACAAAGAACGGCATCTGCTTCGGCGTTTCGATGTTCTGCTGCTTCTGCAGCGGTCTGATGGTCGGCAACATGAAAATGATCATCGCGCGCTTTGCACCGTGGTTCAACAAAATCAATCCGGCAGCGCTCATCACGGACAGTCTCTATTATCTCAACATCGACAGCGATTACCGCCGCTGGTCCGGTGCCATGATCACCATGGCGGTGATGACCGTTGTCATGATCCTGCTCGGATTCTTTATGTCAAGGAGAAAGAAATATGCAAGTCTTTAATGCATTCATCAAGGTCATGCGCTCCAAAATGTCCAGCGGTATCATTTACATAGTGATCTTTCTGGTCATCGCGGTCATCATGACACATTCCGCGCAGACCGACGCGACAAAGGTCTTTGAGGGCAAAAAAATCGGCATTGTGGTTTATGATGATGACAACACCGAGGAAAGCCGTGCGCTCAAAGCATACATCGGCAAAAAGCAGGATCTGAAAGAGCTGGAACGGGACGCCGATCTCATCAAGGATACAATCTACATGAACTGGAATGCTGAAATCCACTATGTCATGTCGATCAAAAAGGGCTATGCGGAAAAGCTCCGTTCCGGTGATTACAACGATCTCTTTGAGAACTACTACATGCACGACAGCTACGAGAATGTCATGATGGAGCAGCTCCTGACCGAATATATGAATACAGTCAGCGCCTATCAGGCGGACGGCATTTCGCTCCCTGAGGCGATCAGCAAAACGGAATCCGTGCTCTCTGCGGAGACAGAAGTCAACATCCGGAACTTTGACGAAACCGCAGCGGATCATGATATGTCGCCGCTCTTTGATGATTATTTCCGCTATCTGCCGTATATTCTGCTCTCTGTTCTGATTGAGGTGCTTTGTCCGGTGCTGCTGACGATGAACAAAAAGATTCTCCGTTACCGCACCGACTGCTCCAGTGTCCGCCCGACATCCTATATGCTGCAAATCATTCTCGGAAGTGCACTGTTTGTGGTGTGCATCTGGCTGATCTTCATGATTGCAGGCATCGCAGTTTTCGGCATGTTCCGCGGCAGGGCATGGATGACACTGCTCAACAGCTTCCTGTTTGCGATGATTGCGGTTTCGCTCTCCGTGCTGATTGCGAGCTTCCATCCGGGCGAGCTTGTTGTCAATCTGCTTGCGCAGATTCTGGGACTCGGCATGAGCTTCCTCTGCGGCATTTTCGTCCCGATGGAATGGCTCAGCGAAAGCATTGCAGCCGCGGCAAGATTTCTCCCCGCATACTGGTACATTCAGGCGAATGATCTCATCTGCGGCAAGCAGGCTTACGATGCACACCGCGTTCTGGTCTGCATGCTGATTGAAGCGGGATTTGCAGCGGTGTTCGCGCTGGCAGCAATGGTGATCCGTCGGTATCAGGCTGGCAGGACTGCGGCATAAACGAACACACAAAGCCACATATAACAATCATGCCCCTGAGCGGTTGAAGTGCTCAGGGGCATTTGTTTGATAATCGGTGCAGAAAATCAGCTGAGTGCGGAAAGATCGTCAAGGCTGTATTTTGCGCCTGCGTTCTTCCAGTTCTTTGCGTTGAACTCGCTGAGCTTTGCGTCATATTCCGCTTTGGTGACAGCGGTGTGGTTCACATTGTAAGTCACGGTTTCCTCACCGACTGCGCCGGAATTCTCATCGAGATTGAACAAACATGTCAGCGCGTGATTTTCATATTTTGACATCGAAGCGAAGGTGTATCCCATGTGCATATCCTGACTGCCGAGCAGATGCTCCTCGGGGCAGATCAGAACCTCGCCGTAGCAGCCGTAGCGGAGCGGCTCGCCGTCTGCATCTTGCATCTCGGCAGCCTTGCCGTTTTCGTAGTAATAATAGCGGACGCTGCCTGCGTGATAGCCGCCCTCGGAGAGCAGCAGCTCCGGTGTGCCGTCCTGATCGAGATCCTGCAGATCCCATTTTGCATCGGCGGCATCGGTCTCGCTCTTGAACTGCGCGATGACTTCCTTGTAGGCGTCCTTCCAGCCGGTATCGGCAGCGGGTGCGGCAGTGGTCTGTGCAGCAGCCGCTTCGGTGACGGCGGCAGTTTCAGCCGCAGTCGCAGCAGCCTCGGTGACAGCTTCTGTTTCGGTTTCGGCAGCGGTGGTATCAGCCGCGGTGATATCGGTGTCCGCAGCCGTTTCAGATGTAGCCGTGGTATCTGTGCCGGAAACGGCGGTGGTCTCCGCAGCAGAGGAGTCCGCAGCGGAGCTTTCGCCGCATGCAGAGAGTGCGAGCAGTGCTGCAGTCAGAATTGCAAGACAGATTGATTTTTTCATCATTTTAACGTATCTCCTTTGATTTCATATTTGCAAAGATGCCCTTGCAAATCGGTACGGGCATATTATAGCACAATCGTTCTGAGATTGCAATCTTCCCGCAGGAGATTCTTGTGCATGTATGAAAACTGTTCTCTTATTGGAGGATGAATATGAAAAATGACAACAGCGCGCGTCAGATCAGGCGGAATATCGCGCGCAGATCGACGAGATCGACAACGCCGTCCCCGTTGAGATCGGCGCTTGCGAATGCCTGATACACATATTCCGGCACGGTTTTGTCCTCGGCACAGCAGCGTGCGAGCAGGACAGCATCCGCTGCCGAGCATTTCTGATCGCAGTTGAGATCGCCTTTTGTCTGCGGCAGGGGATAGGGGAAGTGATTGATCAGCGCGGTGCTCTGCTTCGAGCCGCCGATGCCGCCGGCTGCGGTCTCGGAGTCGGCATCAAAGCGGATGCCGTAGGCGGGGAGTGTCCAGCGGAGTGACACGGCATCGAAATAGATGCAGCAGTCATCGTTGTATCCGGTGTAATTGGAATCCCAGATGCGGATGCGGCGGTTATAGGTCTGCCCGTTCCGCTCCCATTCGCCGGATTCGAGCCCGTAGCCGACAACGGCATGTCCGCCGCCGTCCTTTGTGACGATCGAAATGATGAACGGCGTGCCGGAACGGTTATAATCCTGTGCATAGCGCACGGCGCGCAGAAGCCGCTGGAACTGTGTCTGATCGGCATTGCCTGCGCTGTTCATGATGATATAGGGCGTGTGCTGCGTGAAGTGATAATAGTTGATGACGCCGATTGCCTGTGCATCGGGCTTGACATCGTGGAGCACGGCAGCATCCGGATCGAGCACGGAAGGCGGGAGCAATCCTGTTTGAACGAGCACGGTCACCGCGGAAAGTCCGTAGCAGGAGCCTGCCCACTTTGTCTGATCGAGCGCTGCGACCGTCTCCGGCGCGGCAGAAGCTCTGAGCAGTGCCTGCTTTGCCTCCTCCGGCATCTGATAGGTTTCGCCGAACGCTTCGCCGGTGTTGCCGAAGCTGAAAAGATCGCTTTCCGGCGCGGGTTCGCGGTATGCGGGTGCTGATTCGGTATCGGTCGATTCAAATGCGATGCCCATATGGACTGCAATTGCATACGCGGGGGAAAATGTACCGCTCCGGATCATTTTCAGTGACTCGCATTCGTCGATGCAGTCCAGTGCGAGCAGTTCGGTTTTCGGCGAAATGGTGATCGTTTCAAATTTGCAGTTCTGAATCGCCTTGCTCCGGATATCACGGACGCTGTCCGGCAGAATCAGCTTGGTCGCGCTGAGACCGCTGATCGCCGCAGGATAGATCACTTTGATTCCGTCGGGGATTTCCAGCACATCAGAAGCCGTCTGTTCGGTGTACTGATAGAGAATGCCGTCGCCGAGGATGAGATAGCCTTCCTGCGATTCCAGCCATTTCGCCGGCAGTGCGCTCTCTGCAAGCTGCAGATTTTTATGCGTCGGCAGCGTCAGCGTCCGGACGGCAGTGTCGGAAAAGCAATCCGCACCGATATATTTCACGGATTCCGGCACATGGATTTCCTCCGCTGTGCAGCCGTCAAAGCAGCATTCGCCGAGTGATTCAACGCCTTCCTCCATTGTAATGGTTCCGGCATTCCGGCAATTCTGAAAGGCGTTTGTGCCGAGTTCGGTGATGCGTGCCGGAATCCTGATTTCAGTGAGCGCAGTGCCGGAAAAAGCACTCGTTCCGATGCGGGTGCACTGCGCGGGCAGATTGATTTCGTGCAGCCGGATGCAGCAGTTGAACATGGCGTCCGGTATCTCGGTCATGGCTTCGGGCAGGCGGATGCTTTGAAGGTTCGGGCAGTTGTAGAACAAACCCTTGCCGAGCTGAATGCCGGTATCCGGCAGTGTGACGGTTTTCAGCAGCAGGCTTGATGAGAAGGCATATGCACCGATTTCTTTGACGGTCTCCGGAATGACCAGCTCACGCACATACGGCATGTCGTCAAATGCAAAATCGCCGATGGATTCCAGATGCGGCGGCAGATCAAGATGATCGCCTGCGAATGCCCGAAACGTATCTGCACCGATTTTTGTCAGTGAATCCGGCAGCGTGAGCTTCTCGACACTGAATGTGCAGATCGCGTCATCCCCGATCTCCGTGATACCCTCAGAGACGATGATTTCTCTGCAGTCAAAGCGATGCGCCCAGAGCGGTGAACTTTTCCGGCTTTTGTAGGAATCCGTTGCGCCGGTGCCGCTGATCGTCAGCACGCCGTCCTGCAGCTCCCATGTGACATTGCCGCCGAGTGTGCCGGAATCCGAGACCGGCCGTTCCGCATCCGAGCCGAAGCAGTCTTCTCCGATTTCCGTGCAGGATTCCGGCACGATGGAATCATCCAGCGGGCAGTTATAGAAGCAGCGTTTGCCGAGCGATTTCAGTCCCGCGGGCAGTTTGACATCGGAAAGCTGTATGCAGCCGGAAAAGGCGGAATCGCCGATTGTTTTGACAGAATCCGGAATCTGCACTTCGGTGAGCGCGGTGCAGTTGACGAATGCCTCTGCACCGATGGATTTCAGATGCGGCGGCAGATTGATCTGCTCGAGCGCCGGACAATAGGCAAAGTTGTTGCCGCCGAGGCTGAGCAGCGAATCCGGCAGTTCGACTGTATCAATATAGTCATGGATCCGCTCCAGCACACTGTCGCTGATTCCGGTGATGCCCTCGCCGATGACAACCCGCGTGATGATCAGATCATTTCGTAGGAACTGGGCGGAGACGGTGCCGGTACCCGTCAGTGTCAGGGTATCGTCCGCGTATTCCCATGCGATATTTGGCTGCAGATAGCCGGATTCCGCATTCTTCGGTGCGGCAGGCCGCGGCTGTTCAGGGGACGGCACTGCATCCGAGCCGAAGCAGTCTTCTCCGATTTCCGTGCAGGATTCCGGAACGATGGAATCATTCAGCGGGCAGTTATAGAAGCAGCGTTTGCCGAGAGATTCGAGTTCCGCGGGCAGTATGACACTGGAAAGCGCTGTGCAGTCAGCAAAGGCGCCGTCGCCGATTGCTGTGACAGAATCCGGAACCTGCACTTCGGTGAGCGCGGTGCAGCCGGTAAAGGCAACCGCGCCGATGGATTCGAGATGCGGGGGCAGCGTGATCTGCTTGAGAGCCGAACAGTTGCTGAAGTTTGCGCTGCCGATCCGGATCAGTGAATCCGGAAATTCGACTGTTTCGATGTTTTTGGATACACCCAGGAGCGCAGCGTCACCGAGCGCCGTGATGCCTTCACCGATGACGATCCGGTGTATGTCCAGTTCAGAGCGCAGGGCTTCGATTTCCTCTGTCCTTGTGCTTCTGCCCGCTGTACCGGTTCCGGTCAGCGTCAGGGTGCCGTCCGCATAATTCCATGTGACAGTGTCGCCGAATTTTCCGTACGTGATGCCTTCCGTGAACGGCTCTGCTTTTTCGCGGTACTGATAGAGAATGCCGTCGCCGAGGATGAGAAAGCCCTCCTGCGTTTTCAGCCATTTTTCGGGCAGTGCGTTCTCCGCGACAAACAGCTCCTTGTGTGTCGGCAGCGTCAGTGTTCGGACGGCAGTGTCAGAAAAGCAGTCCGCCCCGATATATGTCACGGATTCCGGCACATGGATTTCCTGCGCCGCGCAGCCTTCAAAGCAGTGGCCTTCGAGCTTCTCCACGCCTTCCTGCATGGTGATCTCTTTGACACTCCGGCAGCCTTCAAAGGCTGATTTCCCGATCTCCCTGACCTGCGCGGGAATCGCGATCTCAGGGAGTGCTGTTCCGGCAAATGCATGCGCCCCGATGCGGCTGCATTGCGCCGGAATATTGACCGCGCTCAGCTGACTGCATTGTTTGAACATGGCGTCCGGTATTTCGGTCATAGCATCGGGCAGGCGGATGCTCTCGAGCTGATCGCAGCTGCTGAACACGCCTTTGCCGAACTGAACAGCGGTATCCGGCAGTGTGACGGATTCCAGCTGCCTGCAGGCCAAAAAGGCATATGCACCGATTTCCTTGACGGAATCCGGAATGACCAGTTCGTTGACATTCATCATGCCGTTGAACGCATAATCGCCGATATATTCCAGATGCGGCGGCAGGGTAAGCTGCGTAAGTCGGATCAAATTAAAGTTTCTGCCGCCGATGCGGAGCAAAGAATCCGGCAGTGTGATTTTTTGTACATTGACGCGGCCGAGCGACAGTTCACCGATTTCCGTGATGCCTTCTGAGACGATGAGCTCATCGCAGTCTAAGCGATACGGCCAGAGCGGTGAATCATCTTTTTTGCTGTAGGAATACGTTGCACCGGTGCCGGTCAGCGTCAGCACTTTGCCGCTGATTTCCCATGTGATATCGTCACCGATTCTGCCGGATTCCGCATGCACCTGCAGCGGCGGAACAGGCAGCATGCAGAGCAGAACGATCGCTGTCAGCAGCCCGAGCAGTTTGTTTTGGATCATGGTCATGCACTCCTCTTTTGTCATGGAATAAATGATGCGGATTCAGCAGATGCCGAGCCCGAGCACATAGAAGCTGCCCTCAGTCGGTTCTAGCTCGATGATGTGTTTTGCACGCGGACCGGGCGGCACGGCAGCGACGAATCTTGCATTGCCCCAGCCGTAAATCGAGTTGCTGTGCAGCACCGGCGGATTGAGCGGTTCGCCGTCCACCGTGATCCGGCACGCGCCGTATTCCGGCAGATGATGTGTCTCATAAAAGAGCAGAAGCGCTGCGCATTCCGTTTCGATCTTCATGCCGCCGTTCTTTGGGGAGAGCAGCCATGCTGCCGGAAAGGAGCGGTTCTGCCGCGGCACAACGGGCGCCGCAGTCTGCACGATCTCCGTTTCATCCGGATGCAGATACTGCAAATGCTGATAGGGTGCATCGAGCCAAGGCTCGGGCAGCGGTCTGCGCGGTTCATCCGGCAGCGCTTTTGCGGTGTCGATGAGGTGCAGCAGGCACTCCGCCAGCAGACGGTGACCGTCGGCATTCGGGTGGCTTTCGGGATCGCCGTAATCCTCCCATGTGAGGTCGCCGCGTTCCAGTGCGGGATTGAGCCCCTTCCGCAGCCGGACGCACGGCAGCCCGTAGTGTTCGGCGAGCGGCAGCATAAAGCTTTCGCAGGAGTAATCGTTCATCGAGCGGATGAGCAGCAGGCAGACGACCGGCGGCTCCGGCTGACCGAGCAGCTTGCGCAGCAGACTTTCAAACGCAATGACGCTCGGGCGCAGCGTTGTCTCATTGATTGCAAACTCCACGATCACGAGCTCCGGCTTTTGGCTGAGGATCTGTTCATCTGCGAGCAGATTGCCTTCCATTGAGCCCATGCCTGCCTCGGCACAGAGTGTGTATTCCGCGTCATAGCCGCGCTGACGGAGCCCGTTCATCAAGGCGATCGGGTATGCATCCGGACAGAATCCGGCAGAGGAGTACCCCTGTGTTACCGAGCCGCCGATCAGTCCGATCCGCAGCGATTTCTTATTTAGTATAGTATGCCAGCTGATGCCGCTGCCGCAGGATTCCAGCGCATCCGCAGCGATCTGCCGGCGCAGGGTTTCAGATATCATTTGATTGTCACAGCCCCTTTGTTCGATTTGATGTTCACGGCAGATTCAATCCGCCTGCGGGCACATTTGAGCCCATGCGCCATGTCCCGACATCGACGAGCTGTTTCAGGGACAGCGCATATTCTGTCGATGCCTTGGGCAGAAACGCATTCTTGCGCGAGATCAGCGAGATCTGCGAAAGCGCCAGATGATCCGGCAGCGAATAATAATAAGGATGATTGCGGAAATTGCCGTAATAGATCAGCGAATCCGGCAGAAGTGCCATGCCCATATTGGAACAGACAAACGAGAATACAGTCTCGATGGTCTGGACGCTGTAGGCGATGTTCGGCTCAAAGCCGCACTTCCGGCAGACATTCTTTAGTGTGTCGAGATCATATTCACCGGCGTTTGCCGCGACAAACGGCTCATTCTTCACAACAGTGAGATCGAGCGGCTGCTGCCGGAGATAGCGCGCCGTGCTCTTGATGATATCCTCAGCGGAGAGCGGCTCGGGCAGCACGGCAGTCATCGGGTGCGAGGGCGAAACGGCGAGATAGAGCCGTTCATCCGCCAGCGATTCCACATGAAACTGCTTCTCCTCGAATTCGCCGGTGCCGATGGCAAAATCAATTTCGCCCGCGGTCAGCTGATCGCGGAGCTGTTTCATATCGGCTTCCTGAATGGTCAGGTGGATGTTGGGATATTTTGCGTGGAACGAGGCAATACTTCTTGCGAGCAGGCAGCGCACGCGGAACGGCGATGCACCGATCCGGACGGAGCCTGTTTCCAGTCCCATGAGGTCGGACATCGCATTGTTCATGCTTTCTTCCATCGCAAGGATTTTGCGCGCCCATTCGACATAGAGCTTTCCGGCATCGGTCAGGCGGATCGGCGTGAGCGAGCGGTCAAAGAGCTTCATGCCGAGCTGCTTTTCGATGCTGTGGATATACTGACTGAGCGAGGGCTGCGTCACATAGAGTTTTTCCGCCGCTTTGGAGATGCTCTGGCATTCTGCAACGGCGATGACGTAGGTTAGCTGCTGCGTTGTCATTGCGTGTCACTCCCTTTCGGCATGCGGTTCGATGCTGTGCAGCAATTTATAGAGCAGTTTGTGCAGCAGAAAAGCGTCCTCGGGCTGCATCGGGATGCACCCGCCGATCTGCTGCGGAATCTTTGCGGCGGCGTCCTGCAGCGATTTGCCCTCGGGCGTCAGTGCCGCGATGAGCACACGCTCATCCTCCGCGCTTCTGCGCCGCGTGATGTAACCCTTCTGCTCGAGACTTTTCAGCACCGGCGTCAGCGTGCCGGAATCGAGATAGAGCCGCCTGCCCAGCTCCTTGACCGAGATCGCATCCTCCTCCCAGAAGACCATCATCGCGACATACTGCGTATAGGTCAGCCCGATTTCATCGAGGAACGGGCGGTATTTTTTGATGACCTCTCTCGAGCATGCGTAGAGCGGAAAACAAAGCTGATTCTCCAGTTTTAGTTGTTCGTAGTGTTGTTCGGACATGCTTTTCACCCCTTGAAAAAAATCCGTATAACGCACCTGCGGACCCTGCCCGGAATGGACAGGATCCGTGATGCGGTATTCGGTTAAGCCTTTGACTGTTCGTAAGCCTGCCGGACCGCTTTCGCAAGCTGATCCGCACATGATGTGGGACGTCTGCCGCAGGTATTGCCGAGCAGCTTTTCTTCGATCTGTGAGACGGTCCAGCCATCCACGAGCTTGGAGATCGCTTTGAGGTTGCCGTTGCATCCGCCGATGAAGACGATCTGCGTCACGACATCATCCTCGAGATGAAAGTGAATCTCCTGTGCACAAACCATTTCTGTCTGATATACGTAATCCATTATAACAGCTCCTTTATTTTGTCCTCGAGCACCTTGGGCTCATCGGTCGGCGAAAATCTGCCGACAACTTTGCCCTCGCGGTCTACGAGAAATTTTGTAAAGTTCCATTTGATATCGCCGGGCTCTTTGCAGGTTTTGCTGATTGCGGAAATCGCCTTCATCGCCATTTTCGCTTTCAGTCCCTCGACGGTCTCCTCGGGGATTGCCGCTTTGAGCAGCTTGTAAAGCGGCAGGGCATTCTCGCCGTTGACGTCGATCTTTGCAAACTGTTTGAAGGTGATGCCGAATCTGCCCTTGCAGAAGCTGACGATCTCCTCCTCGGTGCCGGGTGCCTGCTCACCGAACTGGTTGCAGGGGAAATCGAGAATCTCGAATCCCTGTGCCTGATAGGCTTCGTAGAGGTCCTGCAGTCCGTCATACTGCGGTGTGAAGCCGCATCCGGTCGCGGTGTTGACGATCAGCAGTACCTTTCCGCGGTAGTCATTCAGCGAGACGTCATTGCCTTTTGCGTCCTTGACAGTGAAATCATAGATATTCATGATTGGAACCTCCGATTCATAATCTTGCTCAATTCGATTGAGCTTAATTGAATTATACCCGATATAATTGGGCTTGTCAAGAGGTTTTCTGTGAAATTTTTGTGAAAATCGGGATTCCGGACGCAAAAAGACGTTCATTCTATATATACAAGACAATTTTCAGGATGAAGTTGTCTCATTCGCAGCATCTTTGTAACCGCTTTGTAACCTTTTCTGTATCTACATTTCTTTATCCGGATATGAGATTTTGGCTTGACCGCAGGGGGAAAGTGTGCTATAATAGGGGAGAGGCAGGAAAACTGCACGATTTTGTAAGGAACACGAAAGGACATTATGCCATGAATAAAGCTGTGATTCTTGCCGGCGGACAGGGTAAGCGCATGAAGGCGCCAATCCCGAAGCCGATGTTCAAGGTGCTCGGGGAGCCGATGCTGGAATGGGTGCTCGGTGCCTGCGAAACAGCCGGACTCGAAAAAATCTGCGTTGTGACCGGCTATGAGGCAGAGCAGATCAAAGCCTATCTCGGGGACCGCTGCGAGACCGCATTTCAGGCAGAGCGGCTCGGCACCGGACATGCCGTCATGCAGACGCTGCCCTTTTTGAATGCAGATACCGACGGCAATACGCTCGTGCTCTGCGGCGATGCACCGTTCATTGACAGCGACACGATCAAGGATTCGCTGAAGTATCACATGAAATCGCAGAATTCCGTCACGGTCATCACGGCACAGGTTCCGGATCCGACCGGCTACGGCAGAATCCTCCGGACGGAATCCGGCATTGCGGGTATCGTTGAGCACAAGGATGCGACCGATGAGCAGAAGAAGATCAGCGAGATCAATTCCGGCTGCTACTGGTTCCGCACACTTGACCTCATCGACCTGCTCGGTCAGATCAAAAACAACAACGCGCAGCATGAATATTATCTGACGGATACCGTCGCGATTGCGCTTGAGAGCGGCAGAAAAGCCGGCGCGTTCTGCTCGGAGAATCCGGATGTGGTGCTCGGTGCAAATGACCGCAAGGGTCTGCTCGCGCTGAATACGGCGGCACGCATGAAAGTCCTGAACGATCATATGGCAAACGGTGTCGGGTTCACCTGCACCGACGGCATCATCATTGAGCGCAGCGTCAAGATCGGCGCAGGGACGGAGATTCTGCCGGGCACGATCCTGCGCGGCAAGACCGAGATCGGCGCAAACTGCGTCATCGGTCCGAACTGCGTGGTCGAGGACTGTACCGTCGGGGACAATGTCACGCTGAACACGATGCAGGCTTATCAGTCGCAGATTGATTCCGGCGTCAAGATCGGACCGTATGTGCATATCCGTCCGGACAGCCACATCTGCTCCGGCGCGCTGATCGGCGACTTTGTCGAGATCAAGAACACGGTGATCGGTCCGGATACGCTGATTGCGCATCTTGCGTATCTCGGCGACAGCGACATCGGCAAGGCGGTCAACATCGGCTGCGGCTGCGTGACCGTCAACTTCGACGGCATCAAGAAGTCGCGCTGTGAGATCGGGGATTATGCGTTTGTCGGCTGCAACAACAATCTGATTGCGCCCGTGAGCCTCGGCAAATACAGCTACACCGCTGCCGGTGCGACCATCACAACCGATGTGCCGGATTACGCGCTTGCGATCGACCGCGGCACGCTGCACATCAAAGAGGGCTACACGCTCCGCAAATTCGCGCAGCAGAAGAAAGAGGAACAGAAGCCCGAATAATCGGAAGAAAAAAGCCGCTTTCATCAGGGATCAAACTGATGAAAGCGGCTTTTTTGAGCAGTTTGCAGGACATAAAAAAGCAACCCCACCGGGGAACCGGTGAGGCTGCCGCTTTGGGGATGCATACTGTATCCGTGCAGAAAAACATACGAAGACGAAAACTGCAGATTTATTTTTCGGATATGCGGGCATTTTCACTACATAAACAGACCGAGCTGCGGAGCTGCCTGAGAATATAGAAATCTGTGCAAGTCGGAAAGAACGATTCTGTTGCGTTGATACAAATGAATCGGTCTGTTGATAGCTTTATTCTATCATTTTTGGATGAAATTGTCAAGCCCTTTTCCTTAATATTTCCTTAAAATGAATAATACTTTCTGTATAAATGTAACAATCTTGCGCCGGATGAAAATGAATGTATGCAACATGCTTGCAAAATCCCTGCGAAACATCATATTCCGCAGGGATTGCTGTTATTCGGGATCAAGCATCCGGTAATCCGGCGTGGAATATGCATTCTTGATGCGATAGGTGACTGTTTTGTCCTTGATGTACTCATAGAACTGTGATTCGGAGCATTGCTCACGAATGGTCTTTCCGCGGTCCTCGAATGTGACATAATAGTAGATCGTGCGGAACCGCTCGCGTTCATAGTCCGAGGGGGAGAACTCGGCGTAGTGCGGGGGCTCGTCGGCGCCGCCTTGCAGCCGGAGCGTTCTGCCGTCCACCCATTGATCGTATTCGTAGTAATACTTGGTCTCTTTTCTGGTCGCGTAGATCGGTTCTTCGTAATACTCGGTTTCCCAGTAGAACGCAGCCATCGGCAGAGCAGGCCGCAGCATCAGCACGGGCATCCGGAACATGCCGAACTGACCGTCGCCGTAATCCTCCCAGCCGCCGTCATCCCAGTCGCCGCCGTCATCCCAGTCGTCATCGTCGCCCCAGTCATAGTCATCGGGCTCGTCGACCCAGACCTCGCGTGAGCGGCTCTCGTAGTGGTCGATATACTGGTAATCCTCCTGCGCCGTCCGGATGAGGCGCGCATAGGAAGGCAGTTCCCATCCGCTGTCCTCAAATGTTGTCAGCTTCTCGAGCCGGAGCTCGCTTTCCCAATCTGCGGAGATCAGCTCTGCGGTGCGGATGCGTTTTTCCGCAGAAGCCTCCATGATATGCTGAACGATGCCGATCAAAATCGGGATCAGGAAGATCAGCGCAATCACCAGACAGCAGGCGCGCTGTTTGCTTTGCTGTTTTCGCTCAGCAAGCGCATTTGCAGCTTTTTTGTTCAGATTGAGCTGTTCCTGCGGTGCGGGGATATCGTGATAGCGCTCCTGACTTTCGGAACGCTGTGCGCCGCAATAGGTGCATGTCTGGACGCTGTCATCATTCTGCTGCGAGCAGTAGGGGCAGATCCAGTTCTGCTTCCGGATGCGGACAGCGCTTTCGCCGGAGACCTCGTCCACGAATTCAACGGGGCTGTCATCGTGCAGATAGAATTTGACATCGCGATCCTTTGCCTTGCCGCAGTTCGGGCATTCCTTGTGATCCGCGCGGATTTGTTTGGTATCGCAGTAGCGGCAGTCCCAGTATCCCCAGCGGTTGCGCTTTTTGCCGCAGACAGGGCATTTGATCAGGTCGCCGCTGATATTCTGATGGTGGCACTGCGGGCAGTTCCAGTTTGAATGTGTCATAAGCTTCACCTCCGTCGCTCTACAGTATACCATATTTTTCCAAAAAACGCAACCGCTTATGAAAATTAGAAATGAGAAATTGCGATATTTGCTGAGCGGATGATTGAAAATGTGCTTCTGTAAAAAATATTACAATATGATGCAGAGGGTTGCAATTTGTATTTGTATGTGGTATACTGCAAGTAAGGACGGGATGTCCGGTTTTGAGAGGAGGAATTCTGATGAAGAAACTGCTGAAGCTGACTGCGCTGTTCCTTGCCGGATGCTGCGGCATGATCCGGATTGATGTTTCCGCCGCGGATGCACAGCATGGAACAATCGGCAGCCTGACATGGACTTTGCAGGACGGCAGGCTGACGGTTTCCGGCGAAGGGCGTGTCCCGAACTCGTCATTTTTGGCAAACGGCGAATGGGTGGATTTTGTGCCGGAGAATTACAGTAAGTTTTATAATGCGCAATGGAAGGATGTTGCGCCGGAGGTCACAGAGCTTGTGGTGGGAAACGGCATCACCCAAATCGGAACCTATGGATTCTGTCTGTTTCCGAAGTTGAAATCCGTCACGCTGCCCGATACGCTGACATCAATCGGCGGCTATGCATTTCTCGGATGCCCGCAGCTTGAGGATGTGCAGTGTCCGGATTCGGTTACGGAGTACGGCGCCTACATGTTTCAGGGCAATACAAAGCTCTGCAATCCGGAAAAGCCGTTTTACATCCTGAACGGCAATCTTGTGATGTACGGCGGAACCGATGCGGCGGAAATCACCGTCCCTGCGGAGGTCAAGCGGCTCGCTGGAAATGTGTTTCAGCGCCATACCGAGCTGCGGTCGGTGACGCTGCCGGAAGGCTTGCAGGAGATCGGCGGGCGCGTGTTTTCTGATTGCACATCGCTGGAGCAGATCGGGATTCCTGCAACGGTAAAAACGATCGGCATGGGTGCATTTGACGAATGCACAGCTCTGAAATCATTTACATTTCCTGCGTCGGTGACTGCGATCCCGGACGCGGCATTGATGCGCTGTTCCGGACTGGAAAGTGTCACGATTCCGGAGACCGTGACATCCATCGGCAACTATGCTTTTATGGACTGCCCCTCGCTCAAAAGCATCACCGTTCCGGATGCCGTCACAGACATTCCGATGTGGATGTTCTCCGGCTGTCAGCAGCTTGAAAAGGTATCCGGCTGCAAGGGCGTGAAATCGGTCGGTCAGGAGGCATTCAAGGACTGCGCCGCGCTCACGGATATTGCCCTGCCGGAGACAATCGAAAGCATTGATCCGACTGCGCTTTCCGGCTGCGATCTGCTCCGGAGCAAAAACACGAAGGACGGCATGTTCATCTACCGGAATATTCTGCTCGGCGCCGAGAATCTGCCGCGGATGTTCACGATTCCGGAGGGCGTCAGAATCATTGCGAATCAGGTGTTTGCAGGCAGCAATCCGGTCGAGATCAACTGTCCGGCATCGCTGCGGCGCATCTGCGACGGCGCATTCTCAAACTGCGGCGATCTGGTCTGCCTGAACCTGAACGAGGGCTGCGAGGCAATCGGCACGGATGTGTTCGCAAAATCGCAGTATCTCAAAACGCTGACGATCCCGCAGTCGGTGACAAGCATCGGCACGCAGGCGAATCTCTGGCTGACGCAGATTTACGGCGAATCCGGCTCTGCCGCGGAGCAGTTTGCGCAGGAAAATAAGATCAAATTTGCAGCGCCGCCGCTTGCTCTCAACGGCAAAGACCTGACCTTCGATTATGTCAAGGACGGCTGGTCATTTGGAAATTCGGCGGCGGTGTTCGGCGACAGCTACAAGCTCTCGAATGCCGACCGGAAACGTCTCGCGGATGCAGGCGTCCCGCTGACCGCCGCGGACGGCGCATGGGACGGCTCGTGCGTCGGGCTTTCGATCACGGCGATTCTTGCGAAAAACGGCGTATTTGCGCCGTATCAGTGGCAGGAGGGTGCAAAGACAATCTCCGACCTCAAACCCACGGACGAGGTGCTCTCGTTCATCAACTACTATCAGACCACGCAGGGCAGAGTGAACAGCTCAACGGCACATGAACCCTCTGCGCAGATGTTCTACCGGATGCTCCGCGCTGCGGCGGATATCCCGCACGGCGGTTCGCCGTTTCTGCTCGTGTTTGCGATGAATTCCGGCTCGCACGGAACCGTCGGCTATGCGCAGGAATCCGGCAGCTGGACCTTTGACGGCAAAAACTATGACGGTAGGATTCTGCTCTGGGATTCCAATGCGCCGGATGCGCTCGCGGATGACCGCTGCCTTTACTATGACAGCCGGACATTTGACTACTGCATTCCGTATTACGGTGTGCATGTTGCGGAGGGCGCTTCGGATAATACTGCGGGCATCATCGCGGTCTGCAATGATCTCGCGGAGCTGAATGCGTATCCGTATGCCTATGCGACATCCCGCGTGACCGGCGACCTCAACGGCGACGGCAAATGCAGCATCGCGGATGCAGTTCTGCTGCAGAAGCATCTGCTGACGGCAGAGAATCTGCCGCAGGGTGTCTTTGCTGCTGCCGATCTTTCCGGCGACAAAAAAGTCACCGCCGCCGATTTCACCCACTTAAAACGCCTCGTGCTGGCGTGAGGTGCAGAGGGATCGCTTTGCGATGGATTTGAAATGTGGGGCTTACAGTGTTGCTGCGCAAACTGTGCCCCAAACCCCATGTTTATACTGAAATAGAACGAAGCCGCTCCAATTGGTGTTGATTGGTGCGGCTTTCTTACGTGTTTTTATCCAAGACAAAAGTTTTGGTCGAGCTTTTTCAAAAGCTCGCGGGTTCTTAGGGCAGCGCCCTAAGCCGTGCTCCGCAGAGCACGGAATTCCCCTGCTTTAGGAGCTCTGCAGGGGTGAATCCGATAAAACGATCCGGTGGATCGTTTTTCGGAGAGCGGAGCCCTGCGATAGAGGGCGCCCCTGAGTGAATTGCAAAGCAATTCACAGACTGCCGCAACTGTTTCGGTTGACATCATGCTGTCCCCACTCCCCAGACCCCATGTTTATGTGTGGATAGAAGAAAGCCGCCAAATTTGCGTAATTGCGTCATTTGGCGGCTTTCATGATATTCTGTTTTTTGATCGGGACACTGGATTGCAGTTCTGATTTTGAATCATTCGGACTTTCGCATATCGGCAGCACGCCCTGCGTGCCCCAATTATCAATCCATCGGAGATACCGCAGCCTCACACATCGCGGCGGATTGCGGCGGCGTCCATCGAGCGGACACGCTTTGTCAGCAGGCGGGAAAGCGGCAGATACAACAGCCAGACGATCACCGCAGCTGCGAGTGTCAGCAGGGCGGAAGGCATCAGGATTTTGCCCCAGAACAGCTCTCTGCCCTCAGTGCGGAAGATCCCGACCGTTACCAGATAGCGCAGGCTGCACTGCAGAAAGACGCCCGCAGCGGTCAGGATGAAATAATGCAGAAATGTGCGGCGGAGAATCTGCTCAAACAGCAGGCAGACCGCCGTGCAGAGGATCACCATATAGATCGCATTTGCGCCCAGCACACTGCCGCAGGCAAGGTCGATGCCAAAGCCCGCGAGCACACCGGCACCCATGCAGAAATACAAATCCTCGTTCATGCAGATGCAGATCGCTGCCGGAATCACCCAGAGCGGCTGCAGCCCGCCGCCGAGCATCGGGATGATGCAGAGCACGAGCAGAATCAGGCTCAGCGCCTTGCGGATGAGATTGCGCCGCCTTGTGCGCTGCTCGGAGCTTGTCCGGCGCTGACGCAGCGGCTTTTGCTTAGCCTTCGCCATAGGTCTCACCCTTTCCTTCAAAGTCGAGCAGGACCGTGACCGATTCCAGCGCAGAAAAATCAACGGACGGTGCAAGGATCGCATAGCGCGCAAGCCCGCTTTCCTCAAGCCCGGTCTCGGTGATGCTGCCGACCTGCAAACCGTAAGGGAACAAGCCTGTTGTTCCGGCGGTGATGATGAGATCGCCCTCTTTTGCGGTGCTGTGCTCATCAATATACATCATCTTTGCGCGGTCATTGACGGCATAGCGCAGGTCGCCCTCGACGATGCCGCTGTCGCCTGTCTGCAGGATCACAGCGCCGATCGAAAGCTCCGGCGAGAGCATTGTCGTAACGGTCGCATAATGTGCGCTGACCTCCGTAACCACACCGATCAGACCCTCGGAGCAGATGACGGGCGCGTCGAGCGTGATGCCTTCATCCTCGCCCTGATCAATCAGAAAGCTGCGCGTCAGATCGTTCGCAACAGGCATCAGCACCTTGCAAGGCTCAGAGAGCTTGAAATCGCGGTGCTTTTGCTTGATGCCGAGCTGATCGCGGAGTGCCTCGAGCTCCTCCATCGCGTCATCATAGCCGATGAGCTGCTCATTCAGCGCGGAAATCTCCTTGCGCAGCCGCGCATTTTCATCGCGGTATGCCTTGGATTCAAAATAGGTATCGAGCTTTTCACCGACATCGCCGGAGATCGCTGCGGATGCCCTGCGCGCCGGTGCGCTGATGCTCTGCATCATGCGGGTGATATAATCCGTATGTGCGCCGGATTTCAGCGAGTAGAGCAGGATGCCCGTCAGCAGCGCAAGAATACACAGCAGGACGCGGAATTTTGCGCTGCGGAAAAATGCATTGAGATTCATGTTTGCTGCTCCTTTTAAGCGGTTCTCTTTTTATTTTTTCGGAATCCGCAATTACTTCTCAAATTCGATCTGTACATTCGGATGCGACTTGCGGAGATGATCCTTGAGCGCCTGAAAGGACTCGACACTGATATCATGCTCCATTTTGCACGCATCTTCGGCAGCGGTTTCCGGCGAGACGCCGAGATCCATCAGCCAGTGCGAAAGCACCAGATGCCGCTCATAAATCCGCTCTGCGACCTCTTTGCCGCTGTCTGTCAGGGTGATATTGCCGTCATCTGCGATGTTGATAAAGCCGCCGTCGCGCAGAATACCCATTGCGCGGCTGACGCTCGGCTTTGAGACATCCATCTCATGTGCAATATCCACTGCGCGCACGAAATTCTCATGCAGGTGCAGCATCAAAATCGTTTCCAGATAGTTTTCGCCGGATTCATATAGCTTTGCCATAATTGTTACTCCTTTTCTTGGACTGGGATCACCGCGCAGACTGTCAGCTGACTGCCGGAGACATGAAACCGGATATCCATGCCGGCATAGCAGACGCCGTACTGCCGCTCCGGATCATCTGAGTATCCGGGGCGCGGATCGAGCCGCAGAACGTCGATGGCTGCCTGCTGCTTTTCCTGCGGGAGAAGCGCGAGCAGTTCTGCCGGAAAATCCACCTCCAGCAGATGCTGCCTTGTTTCGGCGGTGTAGCCTTCGGCGGCATCGGGTTTGCAGTCTGCGAGCGGGATGTAAGGCTTGATATCGTAGATCGGCGTGCCGTCGAGCAGATCAATGCCGGAGACTATCAGGCGGACAGGCTGCGACGATGCATCGACCTGTTCCAGTCTGACGCAGGAAAGCCCCAGCGGATTCGGCCGGTACGGCGCGCGTGTCGCAAAAACGCCGATCCGTGTATTTCCGCCGAGGCGCGGCGGCCGCACCGTTGCGGACCAGCCTTTTCCTTCCTGTTTCTGTGCGGCATGAAAGCCCCAGATCAGCCAGAGATGCGAGAATCGTTCCAGCCCTCTGACCGCATCCGGATGACTGTACGCCGGACGGAAAATGATCTCGCCGCGCAGTGCGGGCACCAGTCCGCTTTGCCGCGGCAGCCCGAATTTTTCGCGGAAATCTGTTCGGATCTCAGCGATCGGTTCGATCTGCAGGCTGCCGGTCTCAGTCATACATGATATCGCTCTTAGCGTAGTAAGCGTTGAGCTTGTCGCTGGTGGAAGAAATAAAGACGATTACAATGCTCAGGATCAGCGCGATCACATAGCCGGCGCAGGTGACTGCACCGCCCGGCGCGTTCTTCTTTGCCGAGATCAGCTCGACGCTGCCGAGAAAGATAAGCAGAACCACATTGAGACCGAACATGAAGTTCACGGTTCCCTTGAACTTTTTGACGCGCAGCACAACCGTGATTGCGAGGGCAATCAGGATGACGCCGAGCAGGAGAAAACATTTATCGAAGAACTTGAACACGCCCGTGACATTTTCCGGATCGGGATAGCCGCCTGCAGCGAACATGATCGTCATCGCACCGGCGATCACGCCCATGATCGTCAGGATGATCGAAGTGGTGAAGCCCTTTGCAGCGAGCTCCTCCTGCTGCTGGAGACGCAGCAGCGCCATTTCCTCACGGGCGCGCTTCTGCTGTTCGGCGGTCTGTGCGGGGATCTCCTTGAGGCTGTCGCTTGCGCGCTTTGCCGCGGACATCTTTGCCGCCTGCAAATCCTCCTGATTGAACACAACCTTGCGTTCGGGTTCCGGTGCAGGCTCCTCGAGCAGGGCGCTTGCATCGACCTGCGGCAGTGCCTCATGCTGCGGCTTGCGCTCGGGCTGAGAATAATCCTCCGGCTCTGCGAGCATTGCGGCAGCGGCTGCCTTCTGCGCTTCTGCCTGTGCTGCCATTGCAGCCTCCATCGCCTGTGTGCGCTGACGCTCAATGAACTCTGCTTTCAGCTCTGCGATTTCCTCATCGGTATAAGGCGGCTGACCTTTTGCCGCACGCTGCTGCTGCAGGATTGCGATCTGCTCGTCGCTCAGTTCCTGATACTGCACCTTGGGCTGTGCAGCCTTTCGCGGATCTTCATAGCCCATATCTCCGAGGAGCTGGGCCTCCAGGCTCTTTTGATCATCCATTTCGACTGGACTCCTTTTTTCCATGATCTTTTGTATCTGCGGCAGGATATACAACCGCATAATACTATTATACCAGAAACATACAAAAAAAGCAAGAGGGAAAATAGAATGAGAAATGAGAAATTGTATCGTTCACACTGTATGCCGATTCGTTCAAATCCTGAAGCTGATTATAATACTTTACGATTGTTCCTATTCTGTGCTATAATGGGGAAGAATATATCAATCGTCCGCGTCAGCGGACACCTTAATTTCTCATTTCAAATTTCTAATTTTTCCGTTACGCAGCCCGGACGGAAACCGTCAGATAAGGTGAAGGGGCAAGAAGCTCCGGAAAGGAGGGATCAGGATATGGTTGCAGAAAAGGAGCTCCTGCTGATGTTTGCAAACCGCGATGAGCGGGCGCTTGCAGCATGTGAGGAGAAATTCGGCAAGCTCTGCCGCACCGTCGCATTCCGCATTCTCGGGGACAGACAGGACGCGGAGGAGTGCGCAAATGACGTCCTTTTGAAGCTATGGGATTCGATTCCGCCCGCACAGCCGCGCTCCCTGACGGCGTTTGTCTCCGGCATCACGCGCAATCTCGCGCTGGACAGGCTCTCTGCGAAGCGCGCAGAAAAACGCGGCGGCGGTCAGACGGCTGAAACGCTTGAGGAGCTCGCACCTTATCTGGCATCCGACGAAAATCCGGAAGATCAGGTCAACGAAATCGCATTGCAGGACGCTGTGACGCGGTTTCTGCGCTCGGTCTCAAAGGATTCGCGCATGATATTCCTCGCGCGCTACTACGCCATGCAGACACCGCAGGAAATCGCGGAGGCACACGGCGCAACCGTCGGAAAAATCAAAATGAACCTGAAACGTACACGGGAAAAGCTCCGTGTATTTCTCAAGGAGGAGGGGCTGATATGAAAGATCAGGATTTGATGCGCGCACTTGGAAATCTGCCGCAGGATATGCTCGATGAATTTGCAGAATGGAACGAGAACGGCACGCCGCTTTCCGGTTCCGATGCGGAAAGCACTGCGGAGATCACACGCGCGAATGATGTGATTTCCGCGAAGAAACGCGATATTTCTGCTGCAAAATCGCGCCCGTGGACAATCGGAATCTGTGCGGCAATGGCGGCATGCCTTGTCATGGCGGTGTCGGTCGGCAGAGAGGCGATCAGCAGAAGCAAAGATTCGATGTCCGTCGGATATTCGGCAGGGGATTCTGTCGAAACCGAGGTGCTGACAGAGCTTTCACATGACAATTATGATGAGATCAAAATGAACGGCATGAATACCGCGACAAAACGGAATCGTGCAGATGCGCCGTACAGCCTTTCTGCGCAGATCATCCGCACGCCGGAGCAGGCACAGTCGGTGATTGACTTTCTGACACCGGAGGATCCGGCGGACAATTCCGCGGAGCTTCTGCTTGCAATGCTGGATGCGGATGCGCTCGCAGAGCAGGATGTGATCTTCTTCGGAATTCCGCAGGAGCAGTTTGCAGGAGATGCTTCCGGTGCCGCGGTCGCATACCGCAGTGTTGAGATTACGCGGGACGGCAAGCTGACGCTGGATGCGGTCTGTATGCAGCATATTTCGCCGGAGCCGTCAGACCGTGCAAAGGAGTATATCAACTATTACGGCATTGCGGTTGAAAAGAATGTGCTGCCGGACCTGACCGATTTTTCGCTGCGCCTGACGAAATTCCGCGCGGAGAATATGCCGCAGGATGTGAAGCTGGAAAAGGACGGCTGGCGGCTTGAGAAATACCGCGAGTATCAGGCAAAATACGGCGATGAATGGAAAGCGTTCAATGCGTTTTCTCAGAATCAGGAGGGCTTCAGACTCTGGCTCGAAAAGGAGCAGACCGCGCCGGAAAATCCCGAGGTACAGGTTGTGGAGCAGGTGATCGGGGAGCCGTTCTATGCGTGGTACTGGCATCACTATTCCGGCGATGATATCGAGGTTCCGGCAGGCGGCAGACTGGAAGTCCTGCACAATGCGGAAGAAGCCGCAGTATTCCTCACAAACAGCGGTCAGCAGCCGAAGGAGCTTGCCGAGTATATGAACGCAGCGTGGTTTGCAGGCGAGGGTGAACCGCTCATGGAGGGCGATACGTCCTGCGAGCCGCATGATGTGATCTTTGTCGGCATTCCGGCGCGTGAAATGCCGGAGAACGTGATCTCGTGGTCCTACCGCGACGGCACGGTGACGCCCTCGGGCAGGCTGCATCTTGTCTGCAATGTGATGACGGGCAGCGGCGAACAGGCTGAACCAATCGCGCATGGGGAGAACTTCTATTTCTTCATGTCCGTGCCGAAGGGCAGACTGCCGGAGATCACGGAATGGTCGGTGACATTCGATGAATTTCACGCGGATTCTGAGGTTTACAGCACGGAGCAGGACGGTCAGCAGCATTACAAGGACTGGTTGATGGAGCAGCCGGTCACGCAGAGCTACTGGGCTGCATCGCTTTGTCAGAAGTATATCCGTCCGGTGCCGGATGTGCAGCCGGACACCGTGACCGTGCAGGGCAGCAGAATCATGCATATTTCGGATACAGAAACAGAAGCATCTGCGTCGGTTCTGACATATAAATCCGATGCTGCCGCGGAGATCACGGATGTGGACTGGGAGAAATACGATGTTGTGCAGATCACGCTGCCGTCTGATGATGCGCGCGCTGCGGTTTCGATCACCGATCTTGCGATTGACGCGGACGGCATCCTCTCGCTGAATTATAATATCGGCAAGCAGGAACAGGAATATGCGGAGACAGGCGCTTTCAGCTTCCGGCTGCTGGTGCCGAAGGGGACTGTTCCGCCGATCACAGGGATCAATGCGGAAACGGTTGTCTATGAGAAATCCTATGAGCCGGATGAGGATACGGATGAATACACATTTATCCATAAATCCAGCGAACGCATGACGATTGATGTTTCTGCTGCAAAGTGAAAAATAAAAACCGCTCCGGTCAGACAATCAAGCTGACCGGAGCGGCTTTTTTCTATTCGTGGATAAACATGGGGGATGCCTATTCTCACTGCCTTATTCCAGATAGGATTTGAGAAACTGACCGGTATAGGATTCCTCGCAGGCGGCGATCTGCTCGGGGGTGCCCTCGGCAACGATCATGCCGCCGCCGTTTCCGCCCTCGGGTCCCAGATCAATGATGTGATCCGCAACCTTGATGACATCCATGTTGTGCTCGATGACAACCAGCGTATTGCCCGCATCTGCGAGCTGCTGCAGAACCTGAATCAGGCGGTGCACATCGGCATTGTGCAGACCGGTTGTCGGTTCATCGAGGATATAGATTGTTCTGCCGGTGGAGCGGCGCTGCAGCTCCGTCGAGAGCTTGACGCGCTGCGCCTCACCGCCGGAGAGCGTGGTCGCAGGCTGCCCGATGCGGATATAACCAAGCCCGACATCGCGCAGGGTTGTCAGCTTGCGCGCAATCTTCGGGATTGCGGAGAAGAACTCGCAGCCTTCCTCAACGGTCATTTCGAGGACATCGTGGATCGACTTGCCCTTGTATTTGACTTCGAGCGTCTCGTGGTTATAGCGCGCGCCCTTGCAGACATCGCAGGGGACATAGACATCCGGCAGAAAGTGCATCTCGATCTTGACGATGCCGTCGCCCTCGCAGGCTTCGCATCTGCCGCCCTTGACATTGAAGGAGAATCTGCCGGCGCTGTAGCCGCGTTTTTTTGCATCCTGCGTCTGCGCGAACAGTTCGCGGATATCGCCGAACACACCGGTATAGGTCGCCGGATTCGAGCGCGGCGTTCTGCCAATCGGGGACTGGTCAATGCAGATGACCTTATCCAGATTCTCAACGCCCTCGATGCGGTCAAAGCCCGAGGCGCGGATTTTGGCGCGGTTCAGGTGCGAAGCGAGATACTTATACAGCACCTCATTGACGAGCGAGGATTTGCCAGAGCCGGAGACGCCCGTCACGCAGATGAATTTGCCGAGCGGGAAGTGCACGTCAATGTTCCGGAGATTGTTGACCGCTGCACCGTATACCACGAGCTCCTGCCCGTTTCCGGCGCGGCGCTCTGTCGGGACGGGCACCTTTTTTCTGCCGGAAAGATAGGCGCCTGTCTCGGATTTTTCGCATTTGAGGATATCCTCGAGCGTGCCCGCGCAGACGATCTCGCCGCCGTGCACACCGGCACCCGGTCCGATGTCCACGATATAATCCGCGGCGCGCATGGTGTCATCGTCATGCTCCACGACGATCAGCGTGTTGCCGCAGTCGCGCAGACGCTTGAGCGTTGCGATCAGCTTTTCGTTGTCGCGCTGGTGCAGACCGATGCTCGGCTCATCGAGGATATAGAGCACGCCCATCAGCGAGGAGCCGATCTGCGTTGCAAGGCGGATGCGCTGGCTCTCGCCGCCCGAAAGTGAGCTTGCAGAGCGCGCAAGTGTCAGGTAGCCGAGCCCGACGCTCTGCAAAAAGCCCAGCCTTGCGCGGATTTCCTTGATAATCAGGCGCGCGATCATCAGCTCACGCTCGGTCAGCTGAATCTGATTGAAAAAGTCAACCAGATCATGCACGCTCTTGTGGCAGAGCGTGTCAATGTCGATGCCGCCGACCGTCACCGCGAGCGAGATCGCTTTCAGACGCTTGCCCTTGCAGTCGGGGCAGGGGACTTCGCTCATGTATTCCTCGAGCTCATCCTTTACCCACTGTCCGCCGGTTGCATAGCGGCGCTTGAGGTTCGGAATCAGTCCCTCGAACGGGTGGACATAGGTCGCGCCGCCGTATTCCGGCGCCTGATGCAGCGTCAGATCCTCCTCGCCGTTGCCCCAGAGGAACAGATCGAGCTGTTCCTTTGTCATGTCGCGCAGCGGGGTATCGAGCGGCACGCCGTAGGTTTCGTGCAGTGCGTTTGCATACATATTCGCGACGGATTTCGGGTCCTTCCAGTTCCAGCCGACAGCCTTGAATCCGCCCTCGTGGACGGTCAGATCCTTGTTCGGCATGAGCAGCTCGGGCTCGAACTCCGTGAACACGCCGAGACCGGTACAGGTCTCGCAGGCGCCGAACGGATTGTTGAACGAGAACATCCGCGGGGTCAGCTCCTCAACGGAGACGCCGTGCTCGGGGCAGGCGTAGGAGAGCGAATAGAGAATCTCCTCGCCGTCGATGATATCCACCAGCACCAGACCGTCCGAAAGCGCGGTTGTGGTCTCGATGCTGTCCGTCAGGCGTGAGCGGATGCTCTCCTTGACAACAAGGCGGTCCACGATGATCTCGATATTGTGCTTCTGGTTCTTGTTCATCTTGATCTTTTCGCTGAGATCATAGATGATGCCGTCCACGCGGACACGGACATAGCCTGCCTTTTTCGCCTGCTCGAGCTCCTTGGTGTATTCGCCCTTTCTGCCGCGGACGATCGGTGCAAGTAGCTGGAGCTTTGTGCCCTCGGGGAGCTCTAAGACCTTGTCCGCAACCTGATCGACCGTCTGCTGCAGAATCTCTCTGCCGCAGACAGGGCAGTGCGGAATGCCGATGCGCGCATAGAGCAGCCGCAGGTAGTCATAGATTTCCGTGACCGTGCCGACCGTCGAGCGCGGATTCTTCGAGGTTGTTTTCTGGTCGATGGAAATGGCGGGGGAGAGCCCGTCGATGCTGTCCACATCCGGCTTTTCCATCTGTCCTAAAAACATCCGTGCATAAGAGGACAGCGACTCCATATAGCGCCGCTGTCCGTCTGCATAGATCGTATCAAAGGCGAGCGAGGATTTGCCGGAGCCGGAAAGCCCCGTGAATACAACGAGCTTGTCGCGCGGAATTTCCAGATTGACATTTTTCAGATTGTGCTCTCGGGCACCGCGAATGATGATTTTATCGAGCATGGGGTAACAATACTTCCTTTCAAAAGGGGATCGTGGATCGGGCGGAATGTGCAGCCCGAACGGTTATTTCGGGGCGTTCCTGATGATATCTTTCAGGAGCATATGACCGCCTTCTTTTGCGATGTCACCGGCAATTCTGCCTGCCGAAACGGGCGCAGGCTGCGGCATGGCATTCCGGAGCAGCGTCTCAAGTGCTTTGGCATCTGCGGCAAAAATGACGGTTGCAGTTTCGTCCGTTGCGATATCACCGATCTCGCGGAAATGCAGATTCCGCTTCGGCAGTGTGCCGCAGGCGTTCGCCGCTTCGATGAAGTCCTCCGGCGCGGCGGAAAGCAGCGGATGCGCAAAGACCTGTAAGCGCACCTTGTCGCCCTCGTTCCAGATCAGTTTTTCGCCGTCTGTCCGGACGCCGATCAGCGCAGTCTGCATGCCGTTTCCGGCATCATAGGTGATTGCAAGCTCAAAATAGCGGTTTTTCGTCTGACCGTAGACCGCGGCACGAATTTCCCGAATCTGCGTGACCGTGCCGCCGATATTCCGACTTGTCTGAATCTGCTGCGGGACGGGCGGCTGCTCGGGGATCGGGGTGCTTTCCGCTTTCGCCTGCCGCTCCAGAAGAAAACGCACGATAATCGCCGTGATAATCAGGACAACCGCAGTGATCAGCACGAACATGATCAGCATATTCTGCAGCAGCTCCTCGAGTAATTGCACAAGGTATGCGATCAGCATGGGAATACCTCCGTGATGTCAGATTTTACGGGAGCGGATTGTAAATGTCAACATGCGTGAACCGGTAAAAGAATCCAGCATAGAAAAATCAGAATCGCGCCTGCAATGGCAGCAGCTTTCCGGCGCTGCTGCACCTCCTTCAAAACTGTGAGAACAGCGAAATCAGTGTGCCGGCTGTGAACATCAGCGAGAGGATGAAGCCGCTGAACCAGAGCCAGCCTGCGATCTGCTGCGAGCGGATCTTCTCCTCAAGCTCGCCTGTGATCTGCCGGAAGTCGCTCACAAAAAGGACGGTGCCGGTTTCGTCAATCGGTCTGCCGAGCCACTTGCGGAACGAAATCGGGCAGTCGATGATGCCGTTTGCGCCGCGCGCCGGATTGAACGCATCGGTATCCGGCACAATGACCGACTGCTGCAGAATCTGCAGCGGGACAATCTGTCCGGCAGCATAATAGAGCGGTCTTGTGCTGCTGATGCCGAGAAATGCGCGGTGCTGTCCGCCGGAAACATCCTGATAGCGGAGCGAATACTTATAGTGCAGCGGATCGGGCGTGCCGGGCGGATCCTGCACGAGCTTTGCATCGAGCACCACGCCCTCTACCGGATAACTCGCGGCAGTCTGACTGAGCGCGCGCATCCGGCGTTTGCGCTCACGGAAGCATCCGACGGCTGCACCGAGACAGGCAGCATCCAGCCAGAAACAAATGATGAGCAGCATTGTGCTGATGATAATATCTACAATAACAGATGTTGTCATAATGATGTCCTCAATTTGTAAAATCTTGCGGTAAGTATGATGGGAGCAGCAGACAGCAGCCGGTGTCATCCTGCGGGAGCGGCTGCGGTTCGGAAAACGGCTGATCTGTACGCCAGAGCGAGACCGCTGCACCGGCTGCAGGTGCCGGATAATCGGGCGGCAGCCGGAACATAAAATAGACCGGATGTCTGCCGTTCTGCTGCGAACAGATCAATAGATGATATTCGGATTTATCAGCAGATACGCCGGATTTGACAACTTCACCGCGAAGCTCCGTACCGGTTTCCGGCAGCGGCGGAATCCTGAACGGCGCGGCGGATTTCTGCCGCCTTTGCTCGCGCAGGATCAGAAAGACCGCCAATCCGCATAATGCGATCATCGGGATCACACAGGACATGAAAAGAAATTTGAAAACTGTGCTGCTGACACGTTCTGCTTTGGCGGGATCGGTGATAACATCCAGAAGTGCGGCAAACAGCAGAAACAGCAGCAAATACGGATAGTCCTTTTCCATACATGTCTCCTTACATCGCAGAGCCCGCGGCAAATCCGGTTGCAAAGGCGATCTGCAGATTGTAGCCGCCGGTGAACGCATCGACATCGAGCAGCTCTCCGGAGAAGTATAATCCGCGTATCTTCTTGGATTCCATCGTGTTCGGATTGACCTCGCGCACTGAGACGCCGCCGCGCGTGATGATCGCTTCAGCGATGGGACGCATCGCAGTCGGGTGCAGCGTGAACTTTTTGATCGCTGTCCCGAGCGCGAGACGCTCCGTTTTGGTGATATCATGCACCTTTTTCTCAGGGGATATTCCGGCGCGCCTGAGCATGACGGGGATCATCGAAGCGGGCAGGAGTCCGCGCAGCGCGTTCGCAAGATCCTTGTTTTTCTGTTCGGCAAAATCGCGCTGAATCCGCTGATCGAGCTGTTCCGGCGTGAGCGCGGGCTTCATGTCGATCGTCAGGAGCGTGCTGCCGAGCTTCTGCGCATCGAGCAGGCAGCTTGCCGAGAGCACCAGCGGTCCGGAGACGCCGAAATGCGTGAACAGCATCTCGCCGAGCTCGGAAAATATGACTTTCTTGCCGTTCGTGACGGTCAGCGTGACATTTTTCAGCGAGAGTCCCTGCATCTCCTGCGGATCGTGCTCAGCGGTTTCCAGCGGGATCAGCGAAGGCTGCGGTGCAATGACCGTATGTCCTGCCTGCTCCGCGAGACGGTAGCCGTCGCCGCGCGAACCGGTCCGCGGATAGCTCATGCCGCCGGTTGCCAGCAGGACGGCGTCCGCAGTGTGCTCTGCGCCGTTTTCGAGCCGGATACCGGTGCAGCAGCCCTCTGAGATCAGCAGCTCTGTGACGCGCGCATGATCGAAGATCCGTACATTTTCGCGCCGCATCTCCGTGATGAGCGCTGAGACGATATCCTTTGCGCTGTCGCTCTGCGGAAAGACGCGCCTGCCGCGCTCAGTCTTGAGCGGGACGCCTGCGGACTCAAAAAACGCCATGACATCCGCGGGCGTGCAGCGCGAGAACGCCGAATACAGAAACCGCGGATTGCGCGGCACGTTCTGCATCAGGGTGTCGGGGTCACAGTTGTTTGTGACGTTGCAGCGCCCTTTTCCGGTGATCGAGAGCTTGTGCCCGAGGCGGTCATTCGCATCGAGCAGCAGAACCGATCTGCCGCGGCGTGCTGCTGTGACGGCGGCGAACATACCCGATGCGCCGCCGCCGACTATAATGATATTGCTGTGCATATTGTTCCTTAATCCTGCAAATCGTGCAGCTTTTCTGCGGCTGCCGCACGGCGTTTTTCGGTTTCGAGGGTGTCGATTGCATAGCCCTCTGCTGTCTTGACGAGCACGTCGCCCTCGGCTGCATCATCGGGCAGCCAGCTTGCCGGTAGATTCTTGTAGAGGACTTCGCCGGTCTCCTCACGGAGCTCCAGAACGGCATAGTCGCCCTCGAAACGGTCAATTGTCATTGTCATATGAATTCCGCCTTTCTGCGTTGATTTTATATGCAATGGGGTTAGACTGCGCGAATGAGCGTGATGCCGGTCACGCCCTCTGCTGGTGAACCTTTGAACTGGATAATGTGGTGGAGCGTTTTGATCTCAGCGCCGGTGGCTGTCAGCTCGATGCCGAGATTCTCCTTGACCTGCTCTGCCGTGCTGCCGATTGTGATGCCGTTGAACGCGATCGGGAACAGGCTTGGTGCAGGCAGGTCGCTGCGCCCCATATCCTGAAACGATATTGCGGTGATCAGTCCGGTGCTGTAGGCTGATTTGGAGTCGCATGCCTGCAGCGTGATGCTGCCGCAGGCACAGCCGTCATAGAGCAGGGTTGCGGAGAGCTCGCCCGTCTCGCTGAGAAAAGTGTCCGCCGCCTCCGGATCAATCGAGAATTTGCTGCTGAGCGCGGCATAGGTCGCCGGATAGGAAAACGGCTTTGCGCCTACCCACAGCGCGCTGGGGACATCCGCCTCTGTCCAGCTTCCGCCGGGGACGTAGACGGGCGGCAGTTTCAGAACCGTACTGAGTTCGGTGTAGGATTCGACCGTCAGCTCAGGCTTCGGCTTTTCAGCGCCGCAGGAGCAGAGACTCAGGCTCAGGGCTGCGGCGAGTATCAGACATACAAATCTGCGTAGTTTCATGGAAAATGATCACCCCTTTAATAGCAGACATTCAGCCAGAATGCCCATTCATACGCCTGCGGATTTTTGCAGAATGCGATGCGGTCTTCTTCACGCAGAATGAAATCCTCCGGCCGGAGTACGTCATCTTCATCAAACAGACCGGTATCACGGAGCGATTCAGGCGGTGTAAATGCATTTTCAAAGTGGATGCTTTCATATTGATAGATGAAATTTCTCAGCTTTTGCGCCAAGTAAAAAGGACTGGTTTCGGCATCCACAATATGATCCCAGCCCGGAGAATTATCTGCGGGCTCTGCATACGCTGACGGAGGTTCCTTCTCACGCTGCACCGGATCCCAATATCCGGTTTCAGGCCACCAGAGAAAGCGGTTATCCTCCGGAAGCATCGTGTAGCTGAACAGGCAGCTGCACATTTCGCGCAGTGCCGACGGGGGGAACGGAAGAAAGCGGTCGCCGAATTTCCAGTCTGCTTTCGTATATCTGTTGATAATATCAATCCAGCTCTGACAGAGGGCAACAGAATCTCGGCCGCATATCTCGAGCACGGAAAAATACCGGTATTCCTCATGCGCATAGTCGCCGTCGCGAAACCAGTCGTCCCAGGGATCCTTTGTATGGGGAACAGTAATGCATCTGCCGGTTGCTTTCTCGGTGATCTTCGCTTCGATGTAAAAGTAAAAGCTCATGCTGTCCTCCTCTCCGGCTGCGGCTTATTTGCGTTTGCCGCGCGGCTTCTGACCGGAGAAGCCGTTTGCCTTCTGCGGCGGTCTGCCGGTTTGCTTCTGCTGCACCGGTTTCCGCTGGGATTTGCGGCTCTGCGGCTGATTCTTCTTCCGGCTGCCGGCGGACTGCTGCTGCGGACTGTTCGGCGCTGCCGGTACGAGACAATGCGGTCCGCTGCCGATGAGGTCGCGCCTGCCTGCCTTGATCAGTGCAGAACGGATCAAAGCGTGATTCTCCGGCTTGAAATATTGCAGCATGGCGCGCTGCTCTGCCTTTTCCTTCGGCGAGCGCGGAACATAGACCGGCTGCATCGTATAAGGATCGAGCCCCGTGTGGAACATGCAGGTCGCGATCGTGCCGGGTGTCGGGTAGAAATCCTGCACCTGCTCCGGATGCAGCCCCTCCTCCTTGAGGAAGCATGCGAGCGCGATCGCGTCTTTGATCGTGCTGCCGGGGTGGCTGCTCATCAGATACGGCACGAGATACTGCTCCTTGCCCATGGATTTCGTCAGCTCATAAAAGCGCTTCTGGAATGCCTTGTATGCCTCGATATGCGGCTTGCCCATTTTGTCGAGGACCGCATTCGAGCAGTGTTCCGGCGCAACTTTCAGCTGTCCGGAGACATGGTAGCGAACAAGCTCGCGGAAGAACTCGTCATCCTTGTCGCACATCAGATAGTCATAGCGGATGCCGGAGCGGATGAACACGCGCTTGATTTTCGGGAGCGCGCGCAGCTTTCGCAGCAGATGCAGATACTCCTGATGATCGACAATCAGATTTTTGCAGGGCTCCGGCGCGAGACATTTTTTGCCCTTGCAGAGCCCGTATTTGAGCTGCTTTTCGCAGGAGGGATGCCGGAAGTTTGCCGTCGGGCCGCCGACATCGTGCAGATAGCCCTTGAAATCGGGCAGGGTGGTCAGATATTTTGCCTCCTCGATCACGGATTCCTCAGAGCGCGTGGTCATGCGCCTGCCCTGATGCAGCGCGATCGAGCAGAAATTGCAGAAGCCGAAGCATCCGCGGTTATGCGTGATCGAAAAGCGCACCTCTTTGATCGCAGGAACGCCGCCTTCCGCCTCGTACATCGGGTGATAGGTGCGCATGAACGGCAGCGTATAGAGCGCGTCGAATTCCTCCTGCGTCAGTGAGAGCGCGGGCGGATTCTGCACGAGCATCTGTTTGCCGTGGCGCTGGATAATCCGCTTGCCGTAGACCTCGTCCTGCTGGTCATACTGGATGCGGCAGGCTTTGGCGTATGCCTCCTTGCTGTCGCGCACCTGCTCGAATGACGGACATTCCGCCGAGCCGAACGGGGTTTCCGACGGATCGCAGAGATAGCATGTGCCGCGGACATCGCGGATCTCTTTGACGGGAACACCGTCGCGCAGCAGGTCTGCAAGTTCGATCATGCTGTGCTCGCCCATGCCGAAGCTGAGGATATCCGCGCCGCTTTCCAGCAGGACGGACGGATGCACGGAATCATCCCAGTAGTCATAATGTGCAAAGCGGCGGAGCGAAGCCTCCAGTCCGCCGATCAGAATCGGGATATCACCCCCGTAGATTTCGCGGATTTTGTGGCAGTAGACGATCACCGCTCTGTCCGGACGCCGCCCTGCTTTGTTGCCGGGGGAGTAGGCGTCATCGGAGCGCTTTTTCTTCGCGGATGTATAATGCGCGACCATGCTGTCGATATTGCCGGCGCTGACCAGAAACGCAAGACGCGGTCTGCCGAAGCGCGTAAAATCGGTATTGGTTTTCCAGTCCGGCTGTGCGAGCATGGCGACGGAATAGCCGTGGGATTCGAGCAGGCGGCAGATAATCGCCGCGCCGAAGCTCGGGTGATCGACATAGGCATCGCCGCAGACATAGACAAAATCCGGCTGCTCAATGCCGCGTTCCCGCAGCTCCTCCATTGTCACCGGCAGAAATCCGGTCATGCGATCACCTCGTTTTTTTGAATTAGAAATGAGAAATGTGAAATGAGAAATTGCGGTGTCTGCCTTCGGCAGAGAATTTTTGATACCGCGGGTTCTCACGCCTCACTTATGTATACTGACGGTATAGCTGCATTCAATAGAGATATTTTTTGCTCTTGTACGGCTGCAAATCATCGTAATGGAAATACACGTCATAAAGCCAGGGATAAAAATCATTGTGAGGGAGCTTGGAGTGATCCATAAAGAAGGTCATTACAAAATCGCTGACGTCCGTTTGAGGGCTGTCGGGCACGATGCCTTCTTCGTTGCATTCCAGCGTACCCATACGAAATAACTGTTCAAGCGCCTGCGGGGAATAATACGGCTTCGTCAGCCACTCGTCACACAGGTTCTGATTGCTCAGCCAGACGTATGCCCTCTGGATGCATTCCTCCAGATGCTCCAGCAGATCAATCACCCGATCGACCGTTTCATCCATCATATTCTCAGGGGTGTGAATCGAAAATTCGACATCATCCGCTTTTTCATTCACATCAATACGAGTGTTTGCACCGAGTTTTCCGTTGCATTGTTCGTAGAACCATAATTGCGACCAGTCTCTTTTTTTCAGAATGTCGATGAGTTCATCAGAGGTAAGATTCACTTCGTTCGCCCCTTTCTGCTGAGATGCGAGAAATCTACCAGAGCATTTTTTCGCTCTTATACGGCTGCAGATCATCGTAATGGAACCACACGTCATAATGCCAGGGATAATACCAGCTGTCCGGCAAATCGAAGGAAAGCGAAAAACTGCCGCCGAGCGGTTTCTTGCTGTCAGATACCCCGAAGTGCAGCTCCCACATGATAAATAGCTGCGCAAGCTCTTGTGGGGAATATTCCGGCTGCGTCAGCCAGTCATCGTGCAGGTCCTGCTTGCTCAGCCAGACGTATGCCTTTGGGATACATTCATCCAGATGCTCCAGCACATGAACCATCCGGTCTGCCGTTTCGTCAGAAATTGTATTGTCAGGGGCGTAAACATGAACTTCGAAAGAATCGGGTGTGCCATTCGCAAAAGCTTCGTCTTCATGAGCGGATGTGCCGGTCGTATAAAGAAAGCAGTACGCATAGGGAAATCCGTTTTCGTACTTGTGGAACCCCAAGCGCGAATAGTCCCTTTTTTTCAGAATGTCGATGAATTCATCAAGGAAATATTCAACACTCATTGCTTTGGCTCCTTTCAGCAGCATAATACGGAAAAGACGTTCAGCGCTCCGGTGCGATGCTGATATATCTGACCGGAACGGAACCGGTCAGCCAGACGCCGTTTTCGGCGCGGTAGAATGCAAAGCCGTCCTCGTGCATCTGCTTTGCGTCAATCTGCAGAATGACGGGTTTGCCGTGCCGGATGCCGACTTTCTGCGCGGTTTCAATATCCGGCGAAAGGTGGACATACTGCCGCGACATCGGCTTTAAGCCCTCCTGCATAATGCTTTCCAGAAAGCGGCTCGCGGTGCCGTGCCAGAGCGTATCCGGCGGTGTGACCGGCTGTAATTCCAGATCAACCGCGACCGAATGCCCCTGATTGGCACGGATTTTTGTATGGTCTGCGCTGAACGAATAGCGCTGCTTTTCGTCTGTCCGGACGATCTCCTCGAGCAGATCCGTGTCGATCGGCTGTCCGGCATCTGTCATGCCGCGGAGCAGTTCGCTGACATCCGCCCAGCCGTGTGCATCGAGCGTGATGCCTGCCGCCTCCGGCTGATGCCGCAGCACCAGACTTAAAAATTTGTTTGTATGTGTCTTTTGTTTTTCTGTATATTTCATGGGAATTACCTCAAGGATGTCTATGTATCTGTGACTATGCGCTGTCACTCAACCTTGTTGCCGTTGGATGCGAGCTTGAGCTTCCATTCGGTCAGCTCCTGCGGCGACATGAGGACTTTGCGCGGCTTTGCGCCCTCCGAAGGTCCGATGATGCCGCGCTGTTCCATTTCATCCACAATACGCGCAGCCTTTGCATATCCCAGACGCAGGCGGCGCTGGAGCGCTGTGGTCGAGAGCTGTCCTGCATCGACGGCAAGCTCCGAGGCTTTCAGGATTAGTGCTTCGTCGCCGGTCAGCTCGCCGAGATCATCGCTGCTGCCGGATTTATCGCCCTTTTCTGCAGGGATTGCCTGCTCAACTGCATCCATGATCGCCGCATCGTATTCGGATGCGCCGTTGGACTTCAGGAACGATGCGACCGCTTCAACCTCGCTGTCCGAGACGAAGCAGCCCTGCACACGCTTCGGCTCACGCCAGCCGTTCGGATAGAACAGCAGGTCGCCGTTGCCGAGCAGTGTCTCAGCGCCGGTGGTATCGAGGATTGTGCGCGAATCGACCGCGGATTTGACGCTCATGCCGATGCGGCTCGGGACATTCGACTTGATCAGTCCCGTGATGACATCAACGGTCGGGCGCTGCGTCGCGATAATCAGATGAATACCCGCCGCACGCGCCTTCTGTGCGATACGGATGACCGAGGATTCGACTTCCTTGCCGCAGGTCATCATCAGGTCGGCGAACTCGTCGATGATAATGACGATCTGGGGCAGGGGCTTGAGCTCGGGGTGCTTTTCCGCGACGGCGTTGTAGCCCTTGAGGTCACGGACGCCGTGCTCAGCGCAGAGCATGTATCTGCGCTCCATTTCGAGCACTGCCCAGTTCAGCGCGCCGGCTGCCTTCTGCGGCTGTGTGACAACCGGAATCAGCAGATGCGGAATGCCGTCATAGGGCTGAAACTCAACGACCTTCGGGTCAATGAGGATCAGGCGGACTTCATCGGGGGTTGCGTGATAGAGGATGCTCATGATGATCGAATTCGTGCAGACAGACTTACCGGAACCGGTTGTGCCTGCGATGATCATATGCGGCATCTTGGCGATATCGCCGAGGATGACATGCCCGTCGATATCCTTGCCGACGGCGAATGTCAGCCTGCTCTGGGACTCCTGAAACTCCGTTGTTTCGAGGATTTCGCGCAGGGAGACAGAGTCCTTGTGGTTGTTCGGAACCTCCACGCCGACTGCCGGTTTTCCGGGGATCGGCGCCTCGATACGGACGGATTTGCCGCCGAGGTTCAGTCCGATATCATCGGCGAGCGCGGTGATCTTGGAGATCTTGACACCGGCTGCCGGCTGAATTTCATAGCGAGTGACTGTCGGACCGCGGCGGATGCCGGTGATGCGCACCTGCACGCCGAAGCTCGCGAGTGTCTCGACGAGCAGCTTGCCCTTTTCGCGCAGCTCCAGCGACTTGTCCGCATCATTGGCGGAGTTGTCCACATGATTGAGCAGCGAAATCGGCGGCGCGATATAGGGAATCTCAGGTTCCTCCTGATAGACGCCCTCATCGTCCGGTGCTTCGTCGGCGCCGTGCTCCTCCTCGGTATCGCCGGAGAGCCACGGCAGATTGTTGGTCTGTGCATCGGATTCCTGCGCAGCCTTTTCGACCATCGCCTCAAACTGCGCATCCTCATCGAGCGAGGATTTGATATGCTCCACGCCGCTCTGATGCGCCTCCGTCAGGCGGTTGACTTCAGCTGCGGGCTGTGCGGAATCGTTGTGATCGAAAATCGGCACATCCACTTCGATGTTGTGCAGCTCCTCGCGCTTCGGGGGAGCCGGTGCCGGTGTGTTTTCGCTGCCGAGGATGAATGCGACCTCTTTCATCTGCTGCTCATCCTCGCGTCTGCGGCGGCGCGGTGTCTTGGGCTGTTCGTCCTCCTCGGGCGCATCCTCATTCATCGGGAGCGCTGCCTGCGGACGCTTGCTGCCGCGGATAAATTTCGTTGCCTGCTCGATGATATCGGGGGCTTCCTCCTCATCTTCCTCGTCTTCCTCGATATCCTCCTCCTCGTCATCCTCCTCGCTGTAGAAGTCATCGACGAAGCCCTCGTAGCCGCGGGTTGCAGCATTGACGATTCCGTGCCAGATCCAGACGAACGGCTTGGTGATCATCTCGAGGATTTCCACAATGCCGCGGTTGGTCAGCAGCATGATCAGCACAACAACGATCAGCGTGATGACAATGCGCGCACCGATGACATCGAATGCCGCTACGAGCGGGAACACGATGATGCCGGAGATCAGACCGCCGCCGTGGAAGTTCTTGCCGTTCTCAAAGAGCAGCTTGACGGATTCCTGAAAGCCCATGCGCTCATTCGTCACGGGATCGGTTGTCAGCAAAGCGTCGCCGAAGAAAATCTGCACGAGCGAGCTGACAAAGAGCGTCAGCAGCACGCCCCAGACCGCTCTGCCGGATGCAAGGCGGCTGCGGTCCTGACCGATCAGGTAGCCGGTGTAAATGAGGATTGCCGGAACAAAGATCACGCCGATGCCGAATGTGCCGAGCAGCAGCTCGTGGAGCGTCAGCCAGAACTTGCCGCCCGGTACGACAGCAAGCGCTGCCGTCAGGATGCCCGCCGCAAAGAGCAGCACGGAGCGGAGCTGATTGTTCTGGGGCTTCGGTGCGGGAGCCGGTGTGCTCTTGCTTGATTTGGTTGTCTTTGCCGGAGCCGTTGTGTTGATGCGGCGCGCAGAAGTGGTCTTGCGCGGCGCAGACTTCGACGCAGTTTTCGGTGCGGATTTCTGTGCGGGTTTCTTTGCGCCGGTCTTTCCGGCTGCTTTCTTTTCTGCCATGATTGCACCTTTCTTTCGTTATAATATATGTCTCTGTGAATTAACCTCTTGCTGCGATGAACCAGTAGGCAAATGTGCCGATGCTGACGAGCAGCGTGTAGATCGAGAAGACGATGAAGTTATCGGAGCGGATCAGCCAGCGGACGAGCTGGATCGCCAGAATGCCGACGATCACCGCCACAACAAAGCCGATCAGCGCTGCCGGAATATTGACGGTGATCGTGCCCTCGAGCAGGTCCTTCAGCTCCACGAGACATCCGCCGAGGATCGCCGGAATGCCGAGCACAAAGGAATACCGGACTGCCGTTTCCTTTTCGAGACCGGAGAACAGTCCGCCGGAGATTGTCGAGCCGGAGCGGGAGACACCCGGGAACAGCGCCGCGCACTGGAACAGACCGATTACAACGGCATCCTTGACCGTGATATCGCCTGCGGTTTTCTTGGTGTTGCGGATGCGGCTTGCAAAGAACAGCTCCACCGATGTAAACAGGAAGCAAAGTCCCAGAATCGGCAGCGAGATGTTCTCGAACACATCCTTGATCAGATAGAACGGCACAAGCAGCACCAGCGAGATAAACAGCATGATGAGCATTCTGCGGTCGGGGTTCATGGTCTTCCACTTGAATTTGCCGGTGAAGATATCCTTGATCAGGACAAAGAACTCCTTGAGCAGTGCCCAGATCGTATCGCGGAAAGCGATGCAGACAGCGACGAGCGTACCGAGATGCAGAATGACGAGCAGGAATGTGCCCTCCTCGACGGTCTGACCGGTGATTGCCTGATAAAGCTTGAGATGGCCGGAGCTGGATACCGGCAGGAACTCGGTGAGTCCCTGAATAATTGCCTGAATGATAGCGTCAAAAATGGTCATGTGTTTTCCTCCTGATACGGATTTTTTGGCATAGATATACTCTTATATCATACCACATTTTTCCGACCGTGTCAAGCCGCACGGCAGAGCATGCTTGAATTAGAAATGAGAAATGAGAAATTAGAAATTGCGGTGTCCGCTGACGCGGACAATCTGAAAAAAGAAAAGCCGTACAACAGTTGTGACACTGCTGCACGGCTTTCAAGCTGTGAAGTGAATCATATAAATATATCTGCGAAGCAGATACCGCTATTTCTCATTTCTCGTTTGCAAATCAGAGATTGATTTGCAGTTCGAGCGGGCAGTGGTCGCTGCCGAGCGTATCCTTATGGATAATGACATCGCCGAGGCGGTCGCTGAGCCGGCTGGAGATCAGCCAGTAGTCAATGCGCCATCCGACGTTCTTTTCCCGCGCTCTGCCCATATAGGACCACCATGTATAGGCATCGGTGCGGTCAGGATAAAGCACGCGGAACGCATCGGAAAAGCCTGCCGCGAGCAGCTCGGTCATCTTGCCGCGCTCCTCCTGCGTGTAACCTGCATTGCCCTCGTTGGATTTTGCATTTTTGAGGTCAATCGGCTGATGCGCGACGTTGAGGTCGCCGCAGTAGAGCACGGGCTTCTGCTGATCCAGCGCCTGCAGATGCGCACGCAGGGCATCCTCCCATTCCATGCGCAGCGGGATGCGTTCGAGGTCGCGCCGGACATTCGGCACATAGGCATTGACGAGGAAAAATTCCGGATATTCCAGCGTCAGCACCCTGCCTTCGTCGGAGACGCCGCCCGTCTGCATTTCCTTTGTGACGGAGAGCGGCTCCTGCTTTGCAAAGACCGCCGTGCCGGAATATCCCTTTTTGACGGCGCTGTTCCAGTATGCGAAATAGCCCTCGGGTTTCCATGTCAGCATATCCAGCTGATTCTCCTGCATTTTCGTTTCCTGAATGCAGAAGAAATCGGCGTCCATTGCGGCGAAAAAGTCCGCGAATCCTTTTTTCTCACAGGCTCTCAGCCCGTTGACATTCCATGTTACTGCGCGCATATCCTACCTCATCCTTTTCGTTTGATATCCTCGAGAAATTCCTCCAGCGTCACGACACCCTCGCAGAACCGCCGCAGCTTGATGCCGTATTTGTCAATAAAATGCGTTGCCTTATAGCACATTGCGCGGATCTGCTGCTCGCCGATCTGTGCATCATAATAATTTTCCGTCATGCGGAAGAAGATGGAACCGTCCTCCATATTGTATTCAAACAGCCCTTCAAAGAGCTTCAGATTGACTGCGCAGACAGCCGCCGCTGCCCACATCCGGCGCGGGATCGGTGCAGTGAACGGCAGCGCGACAATCAGCGTGATGCAGTCGATCTGATGCCGGACGGTGAAGATCAGTCTCAGGCGGAATTCGTCGCTGATCACGCCTGCATGCGCTGTGCAGCTTCCGTCCGAATTGGTGTCGGTATGCCGGTTCAGTCCAAGGTGATCGAGCGCATTGCAGATCGTTGTGAAAACCTGCTGTGCGCGCGGATCAGTTGAGAATGCGGTCTCAAGACTATCCATTTTCTGCCTCCGTTTATGACTGATAGAATTTTGCCTGTGAAAACTCGACCTGTCCGCTGAACGGGTTGAATACAACATCCGAGACGCCGTTCTTGCAGATCAGATATCGCTTCTTATAGAACAGCGGGATGAAGCAGTAATCGGAGAGAATCAGCTCCTCCGCCTGCCGGTAAAGCTCGACGCAGTCCGCGAGCGCTGGTGCAGATGCAGCGCGTTCCAGCAGCCGCCGGACGGCATCCTGTTCGGTGCAGCGGAGATTCTCGTCCGCAAGAAAGCTTTCGAGCACCGCCGTTGCATCGTGATACGCACCGGTGACGGGGTAGAGCGCAAGCGCATAATCGCCCGAGCGGATGCGCGATTCATATTCGCTCTCCGGCACCTCCTCGATGCTGAAGTGCAGATCGAGCTCCGTGCCCCATGTCAGCAGCATCTCGTGCAGCAGACCGTAATCCATCATGCCGGCGCAGACGAGAATCTTGCCCTCCTCAAGCTCCGAGATATGCAGCTTGCGCAGCGCCTTGTGATAGAGCCGGTCCGCTTCATTCGGATCGTAGGTCTGGTAGGCGCTGTCTGCGATGAGATCGCGGCAGCTTTTGTTGAGCAGCTGCACCGCAGGCGGCAGAATGCCCGAGGCAGGCAGCACATCCGGCGAACCGTCCGGATAGAGGCTGCGGTCGAGCGTCAGTGCCATGGCGCCGAGCACATTCTCATTGCCGAAGTGCGATTCCGGATTTGCAATCAGCCCGAGTGTCAGGCTGTAAGCGCTTTCCGCGTGATAATCCGCGCGGTTGATCAGCGTGCTCTGCGTGCTGACATAGCAGTCCGCATTGCCGTTTGTAAAGATTTTCGCAGCATCTGCGTCCGTTTTCTCGATATAGAGATTGAGATCGGTCGGGAAGACGCGGCGCACCTCGTGATTCAGCGGATTGCGCGTCAGCTGGATCACATTATATTTGCCGTACTCATCATAGAGCCAGCGCTTCATGGAGAAGCTGCCGTTTCCGATGATGGATTCCTCATCAAGCCCGTATCTGCCCTTGGTGCTCTCAAAATACGCCTGATTGCAGGGGAGCGCCGCGCAGGATGTCAGCAGCAGCAGAAAGCCGCTGTTCGGGTAATCGAGCGTGAACACGAGCTCATCATCTGCGGTCGCTTCGACGCCGATGGTCGAGGGCGAGAGCTTGTGCTCGAGGATTGCGCGCGCATTGGCAAGGCAGGAGAATGCCGCCGCATTCGGAGCCGTGTAGTTGAAATCGAACAGGCGCCGGAATGCGAATACAAAATCCTGCGCCGTGACGGCGACCTTTGCCTCCTCGCCGAAGGGCTGCGCTGTCTCCGCTTCATCGCCGTATGCCTGATACCAGTAGGAATCGGGGCGGAGCTTGAACGTATACTTCAGCTGATCCTCCGAGATCGTGTAGGATTCGGCAACACCGTTCTGCAGCTTGCCCTCTGCATCCAGCACGAGCAGTCCCTCAAAGAGATTCGAGAGCACGGTCATGGCAGAGGCATTCTCCGCAAGCTGCGGATCGAGTGTATCGGGATTGCCCACAAGTGTATAGGAAAACGAATGTCCTGCACCCTTGATGACGTTTTCGTCGTCGCCGCAGCCGCAGCAGAACGAAAGCGCGATCAGCAGCGCAAGCAGCATTGCAAGCGTTCTGTGCATGAGATTTGCCTTTCTTTGTGAAATCTGTATCTGAATCAAAGGGCAGGAAGCAGGGTCTGAACGCCTGTGCTTCCTGCCGCATTGCTGTTTATCCGATTATAATGTGAACGCGTGCGGCAGCAGACCGCCGAGCGCATAGACACCGTCTGCAAGGATCACCGGAAACTCCGGCGGGCAGAACTCGCTGAGCACCTGCCGGCAGATGCCGCAGGGACAGCAGGGCGTTTTCGCCTCGGTATCCTCCTCGTCTCCGCCTGCAATGGCGATTGCGGAGAACTCGGTCTCTCCGGCGGAGACAGCCGCGCAGATCGCAGCACGCTCCGCACAGATGCCTGCCGGATAGGATGCGTTCTCGATGTTGACACCGAGATAGACCTGTCCGGATTTGGCGACGAGCGCCGCTCCGACCTGAAAGCCGGAGTAGTTTGCATAAGCTTTTGCACGCGCCGCGTTTGCGATTGCAAGCAGTGCGCGGGATTCGTCATCAAGCGGCAGAACCTCATGCAGATTGACTGCCGGCTGACTGCCCTTGTCGCTGCTGCGCGTCTTGAAACGGTGCGGGACTGCCTTGACTGTCGCCATCGGACGGATCAGCTTGCCGCTCTCATCGAGCGGGAGCTCAAAATCGTCCTCATTGCTGTCATCATCGGGCACCGCAAAGAATTTCGCAAGGCTTTCAAAAAGCTTGGACACGGCAAATCGCCCCCTTCTTTTTATTGTTGTTCTTCACATTTCTTCACTGCCAAAAATCAACAGCGATTTTTGTGCAAAACGGCAAGCCGAAAAACCTTGCCTTTTCGGCATGCCGCGTGCTATAATATATATATGATTTTTCAGGTAAATCAGTCCATCTGATTACTTGGAGATCAGTGCGAGCGTATCTCTTGCGATGAGCAGCTCCTCGTTTGTCGGCACAACCCAGACTTCGGTCCTGGAGTTTGCGGTCGAGAGCTTGCAGAGCTTGCCGCGGGTGTTCTTGTTGAGCTCCTTGTCGATCTCAATGCCGAAGAACTCCATGTTCTCGCAGACGCGCTCACGGACTTCCCACGAATTTTCGCCGATGCCGCCGGTGAAGAGGACAGCGTCCACGCCGTTCATGGCAGCGGTATATGCACCGATGTAGCGCTGAATCTGATATGCGAGCATTTCGCTTGCGAGGATCGCGCGCTTATCGCCCTTTTCGGCAGCCGCGGTGATGTCACGGTTATCAGAGGAGATACCGGAAACGCCGAGGAAGCCGGATTTCTTATTCATATACTGGCTCATCTCATCCGGAGTAAAGCCGTGCTTATCTGCAACAAAGGTGACAGCAGAGGGGTCAACAGCGCCGCAGCGGGTGCCCATCAGGATGCCGTCGAGCGGAGTGAAGCCCATCGAGGTGTCGATGCACTTGCCGCCTTCGACTGCGGTGATCGAGGAGCCGTTGCCGAGGTGGCAGGAGACGATCTTCAGATCCTTGATATCCTTGCCCATTGCCTCTGCAAGCGCTGCGGAAACAAAGCGGTGAGAGGTGCCGTGGAAGCCGTACTTACGGACATGATACTTCTCGTAATCCTCGTAGGGGAGTGCAAACATATATGCCTTGGGCGGCATGGTCTGGTGGAATGCAGTATCAAAGACAACGACCTGCGGGGTGGTCTTGGGAATGACCGCGGTGCAGGCACGCAGTGCGAGTGCATGTGCGTGGTTGTGAACCGGTGCCAGCTCTCTTAATTCGTCGATCTTGTCGATAATCTCCGGTGTGACGAGGCAGGGACGGTCGAAGACCTCTGCACCCTGAACGATGCGGTGGCCGACAGCGGAAATCTCGTCCATGGACTTGATGACGGCAGCATCGCCGGTCGTCAGCACTTCGACGAGCTTTTCAAAGGCTTCGGTGTGGGTCGGGAAATTGCAGTCTGCGTCAACGGTTCTGCCGTCCGCAGTCTTGTGGCTCACATGGCCGTCGATGCCGATGCGGTCGCAGTTGCCCTTTGCAAGAACGCTCTCATCCTCCATATTGATGAGCTGATACTTCAGCGAGGAGCTGCCGGCGTTGACTACGAGAATTAACATAATAAACTCTTCCTTTC
>JAFWUX010000093.1 GCA_017523995.1 Oscillospiraceae bacterium
ACTTGTCAAAGTTCTAAGTGCATGCCTGCAATCCTGTACCGCCGGCATGAACCCCATCGCCTGTACAAGGTTGGATTCACGTACCGACTAACACCTTTGCCAAACCGAACATTCTGTCTTATTTCTCCGGTTCGCAGCACCCGCTGTATTTCTAGTGAGAAGATAGGAGTTGATGAAAATGAGAAATGAGAAATTAGAAATGAGAAATTGTGGTATGCGCTTCGCGCATGAATCTATAAATATAGTGAGAAGATAGGAGTGAGAAGTGAGGAGTTTCGGACATATTTATAATTATTTACAATTGTTTATCATAAAGGGAACCGTAAAATTTGCATGTCCCTCTACTAAGGGGTGCCAAATCGGCAAATGTTGGACGGTTGTGTGCAACTTTTCAAAAAGTTTGCGCAAAGATTTATGTTTGATACCGCTTTTTGTGCAAATGGCGATGAAACGGGGATTTTTCTCTTTTCAGCGACTTTCTGTAATTATATGTATTAACTTTGGTTGGAGCGATAGACTTTTGCCTTTTGTTTGACCGATTCGGACTTTAGCATTTCGGATGCAGGCACTGCCTGCTGCAAAAACCGCTGAACGGGCTCTTTTTCACTCGTTCAGCGGCTTTATACTTATATGTTTTTACTTTGTCAATACTCGCCGGATTTGTCCTCGAGCAGACGGAAGTCGATCTCATAGGTCTTGAGCTTGCCGTTCTCCTGAATCGTTGCACAGCGGCAGTGTACCGAATCCCCTGCGCTCAGTCCGGCAATCGCCTCGTTGATCGAATCGTAATCCGAAATCTCCTTGCCGTTCATCGAAAGAATCCAGTCATTCGGCTTCATGATCGTATTGCGCAGATCGGAGTCCTCCGAAATCGCGATTACCTGCACGCCGATGCCGTCAAGCGCCTCGGGCAGCGTCTGCCCCTTTGCCTTTGCCTCGTCATGCGCGACGCTGTTTTCATAGAACTGAATGCCGATGCGGACTCTGCCGCTGACATAGCCCTTCTCCATGAGTTCCTTAATGATCGGCAGCGCTTCGTTGATCGTGATCGCAAAGCCGAGTCCCTCATAAGAGCCGCCGAACACCGCGTTGCTGCCGTACTTCGAGGATGTAATGCCGATGACCTGCCCGCAGAGATTGACGAGCGCGCCGCCGGAATTGCCCGGGCTGATTGCGGCGTCTGTCTGGAAACAGTCCATCTCAAAATTCGTGGACTGGGCGCGCACCTTGCGGTTCATACCCGAGATAATGCCCATCGAGATCGAGCCGCTCAGTCCCGCCGGATTGCCCAGCGCGCAGACCGTCTCGCCCAGATGCACCTGATCGGAATCGCCGAGCTGCGCAGGCGTCAGTCCGCTTGCGGAGATTTTCAGCACCGCAAGATCGGTTTTGCTGTCGTGCCCGACAAGCACCGCGTCATACGGCGTTTCGCTGTTTGCTTCATCGAACAGCCGGACAGAATAGTTGTCCGCATCGTTGACCACATGCGCATTTGTCGCGATGTAACCGTCCTTTGTCAGGATGATGCCCGAGCCGCTGCCGATGCCCTCGCCGTCTGCATAGGTATAAATCTGCACGATGCTTGGCATGACTGCCTTTGCAACGCCCTCGATCGTATACATGCCGTTTTCATCCGCAAGAGTGTTGTCGGATTCGGGTTTCTCGTGCTGCACAAGCTCCACCTGCACGATATCGCCTGCGCGGTATGCGCCGCCTGCCGTTGTGCCGCGGCTGACATCCCAGATGATGCAGAAGATTGCCGCTGCAAGCAGAAGCACCGCAAAAAGCCCGAGCAGAATGCCCAGCGCCGTGTGACGCCTGACTTTGACCGGCTCCGCAGCGGTTTCGGCAAACGGATCGCCGCTGAACGGCTCTGCCTCCGGATGCGGCATCTCCGCGGGATAGGGCGGTTCATCCGGATAGGGTGTTTCCTGCGGATACTGCGGGGGCATCGGGCGCGGTGTATCAAAGATGTCGCCGATATCTGCGGAGAAGGGCTCCTCCTCCGCTTTCTGCGGCGTCTCCTGCGGCACATCCTCCGCAGGGGCGGCAGATGCCTCCGACTCCGGGATTCCGGATTCCTGCGGTTCTCCGGCAGGGCTCTGCGCAGCAGGCGCCTCCGGCAGTGCCGCGGGCTGATCTTCGTGATTCTCATGATCTTCGGGCTGCGGTGCCGGATTCTCAGCCGTTTCCGGCTGCTCCGGCGGCAGCGTATCCTTTTCGGCAGGCTTCCGCGTGCGGAAATCCTCGCCGAGCAGCGCGCTCAGTTCTTCATCCGTCATAGCAACGGTCTCCTTTGCGTGTGATATCAGGATTGTGTCAGCGGCATGCTGACGATGAATTCGGTGTATTCGCCCTTGACGCTCTTGACCGTCACGGAGCCGCGGTGCAGCACCATGATCCGGTTGACAATCGAAAGACCCAGTCCGACGCCGGTTTTATCCTTGCCGCGGGATTCGTCGGTCTTGTAGAAGCGCTCAAAGACATGCGAAACCTCCTCCTCGGTGAGGCCTTCGCCGGAGTTGCGGATATGGACATGTGCCTGCTCCGCATCCGATTCGACGGCAAGGAACAGCGTGCCGCCGCGGTTGACGAATTTGATCGCGTTTTCCGTCAGGTTATAGAACACCTGCTGGAGCAGGTCGTGGTCTACCTCGGCGAATGTCCGCGGGCAGACATCCAGTCCTTCGACATGCAGCGCCTTCGCCTCGACCTTCTGCTCAAAGAGAAGCAGCGTGGTAATCAGCAGATTTGTGATATCCTGCCGCTCGAAATCGGGCGCATAGGTGCCCTCCTCAAAGCGCGAAATGCTCAGCATCGAATGCACAAGCCGCGAGAGCCGCTGCACCTCGGCGGAAACCGTCCGGAGATACTGCTTTTCCTGCTCGGGCGGGATTGTGCCGTCCAGAATGCCGTCCACAAAGCCGCCGATCGTTGTCATCGGGGTTTTCATTTCATGCGAGACATCCGAGACAAAGCGTCTGCGGCTGCGCTCGTTCTGGTCGATGAAATCCGCCATGCGGTTCATCGTGATAATCAGGCGGTCCATTTCCGGATCACCGGTCTGTTCCAGTCGGGCGGAGAAATCACCCTTTGCATAGTTCTCTGCCTGCCGCGTAATCTGCAGCACCGGCTTGAGCGCCTGCTTCGTGTTGAAATAAAACAGCAGCGCACCGAGCAGTCCGGTCACAAGCACCGCGATCACCAGGATGATCAGGAGCTTGGAGAAATAATCGTCCACATAGGCTGCCGGGAACAGCAGCATCAGATAATAAGAGGCGTCCTCCAGATCAAAGCGTTCCAGATAGGTCGCGGTGGCTTCGCTGAAGTTTCCGGCAGGCGCACCGACCTGACAATAGGGCTCCTTGTTCGCTTCCATCTGCAGCAGCGTGCTGAGCTGCATCGCCTCATTATCCTTGTAATCTGAGCGGACAACGCAGCTGCCGTCCGCATCAAAGACATAGCAATCCACATTTTCATTGAGGGTATAAAGCTTGAGTCCCGTGCGGAGACTTTCCGCATCAAAGCCCTCGTTGCGCATGTAGTCATCGCGGATGTGCGCGAGCATCACGCGCGCCGTTGTGTTGAAGTGCTCATACGCCTCCTTCTCATGCATATGGTTGGCGGCGAGCACAACGATCAGTCCGGTCAGCGCGCAGGCAAACATCAGCATGATCGTGCACAGATAGAAAATGCGGCTGTATACACTGTTCAGCATCGGTTACTCCGCGTTGTTCGGCGCAGCCTTGGATTCATCCGGCACGGCAAATTTATAGCCGACGCCCCAGACGGTCCGCAGCCCCCATTTATCGGAAACGCCCTCGAGCTTTTCGCGCAGGCGCTTGATGTGGACATCAATGGTACGGGAATCGCCGTAGTATTCAAAGCCCCAGACCTCATCGAGGAGCTGGTCTCTGGTGTAGACATGGTTCGGGTTCGAGGCAAGGCAATAGAGCAGCTCGAGCTCCTTCGGCGGTGTCTCGATGACCTTGCCGTCCACGCGCAGCACATAGCCGTCCATATCGACGGTCAGCTTGTCATAATCGACCCTGCCGCGGCGCTGGCTCTGCTCCTGCGCAGGCTGACCGTTCTTGCGCGTCCGTGCGCGGATGCGGGCGAGCAGCTTGGTCTTGTCGATCGGCTTGGTGATGTAATCCTCGGCGCCGAGATCGAGACCGAGTGCTTCGTCATTCGGCTCGGATTTCGCTGTCACGAGAATGACCGGTACATTCGAGCGCTTCTGGATCTCGCGCATGACGGTGTAGCCGTTCATGCCGGGCATCATGACATCAAGCAGCACCAGATCCGGATGCATGGATGAGAACTTGGCAAGTGCCTCCTCGCCGTCTGTTGCGGTGATTGCTGTGTAGCCTTCCTTGACAAGGATCGTGCGGAGAACCTCGCAGATATTCGGTTCATCGTCCACGATCAGGATTTTTTCCATTGCCATGATATATATCCTCCCTGTGCGGTGTAAATGTGTATAGTTATACAATATAAAGTATACTATATTTCCCTTTGTATTATATGAACAAACTGTGAACGGAATATGAAAATCTGATGAACGTCCGGTCCGGATGCCGCAGGAATGAAAAATCTGTTTCAGCACTTGACAAACCGCGCGGAATATGCTATAATAGGTTCATAAGATACTTTGAAACTAAAAGTTCCTAACAAAGGCGGTGCTTATGAGCCGGATCGAAGATTATGCGCGCCCCTCCGTTGCGGCGGATGCGGTTGTATTCGGGATCGACACCGCGCAGGCGGAATCCCGCGGCGGCTTAAAGCAGCGAAAGCTCAAGCTGCTGCTCATCCGGCGCGGCGAAGAACCCTTTGCAGGCATGTTTGCACTCCCCGGCGGATTCCTCCGCAAGGGCGAAACGCTCGAGCAGGCTGCAAGGCGTGAACTGCGGGAGGAGGCAGGCGTCTGCGACCCGAAGCTCATCCAGATCGGGACATTCAGCAAGCCGGAGCGTGATCCGCGCGGCTGGGTGCTCTCCTGCGCATTCCTCGCGCTGACACGGACTGTCTCGCTTTCCACCGCCGCAGGCTCCGATGCCGCAGAAGCCCGCTGGATGCAGGTCACCTGCACCGAGACAGATGCGGGCGAATCCCTCTGCATCACCGATGAGACAGATAATATCCTGCTTGCCGCTGAAAACGGCAGCATCACGAACCATGCACTCGCGTTCGATCACGCGGAGATCATTCTCGCCGGATTCCGGCGGCTGCGCGATGAGGTGCTCTATCATGACATGATCTTTGACCTGATGCCGGAGCTCTTTGCAGTCTCCGATCTGCAGCAGCCCTATGAGATCATCACCGGCACCCATACCTCGCCGCAGAACTTCCGCAAGAAGATTGCCTCCAAACTGATCGAAACCGAATATTACAATGAGACGGCTGCACACCGCACCGCCAAGCTCTACCGCAGAAAGGACGGGATCACATGAGACACAGGACAGCAAGAAGAATCATCCGCAAGGTCGGCAGAGAAGTCACACGCAGAGTGGCTGAGGAGGTCACCGAGCGCATCGTGGAGAAAACTGTTGACACCGTACTGAAGCACGGAAAACGCTCCCTGCGCAAATACGGCGCCGGCAAGCTCATCCGCAAGCTGATCTGATCGGGAAAGGAGTATCATCATGAAAGCACTGATCGTTATTGACATGCAGAAGGACTTTACCACGGGCGTGCTCGGCAATCCGGAGACCGCTGCCGTCGTGAAGCCGGTTGTGAAATATATCAAGGCGTTCCGCAAGGAAAATCCGGACGGGCTGGTTGTTGCGACACTGGATACGCACACCGAGGATTACCTCAACACGCAGGAGGGCAGAAAGCTGCCGGTTCCGCACTGCATCAAGGGCACAAAGGGCTGGGCGCTCGAAAAGACCGTTCAGAACGCGCTCGGTGAAGATGCCGTGCTCGTCGAGAAGGTGACATTCGGTGCTGCCGATCTGCCGAAGATCATCGGGAAACGCCGCAAGATCGAGGAGTTTCAGGTGATCGGCGTCTGCACGGATATCTGCGTCATCAGCAATGCGATGATTCTCAAGGCGGCATTCCCTGAGGTGCCGGTCAAGATCATTGCGGAGTGCTGCGCAGGCGTCACGCCCGAGAACCACGCAACCGCGCTCGCTGCCATGACCGCCTGCCAGATGGAGATCGTGTGAATGGCAGTATCGCTCCGCGATGATTGATAATGGGGGCTGCTCGCCCCCAAACCCCTCGCTGGGGATATTATCCCCAGACCCCATATTTATATTGAAATAGAACAACGCCGCTCCATTTAGCGTAAATGGGGTGGCTTTCTTACATGTTCTCATCCAAGACAAAAGTTTTGATCAAACTTTTTCACCGCGCCGTGCGCGGCTCCGTATTGCTAAAGCATTCTGGTTACGCATTGC
>JAFWUX010000005.1 GCA_017523995.1 Oscillospiraceae bacterium
ATAAAGCGGTTTGTATCGCGCTGACCGTAGCTGCCGTCCGGGTATTCACGGTAAATGCCCAGCCCGTCCTGCTGATAGCTGATCGCGGTCGCGGTTTGCTGCGTCAGATCTACACGCAGCACAATGTCCGGATCGCGCATCAGATCACCGTTCTGCTCGTATGTGTGCATCATAGACACAAGGCACTGACCGTTATTCCAGTCTGTCAGACGCTGAATTGCGAACGGCTCATAGCCGGTTCCCTCGTTCGGATTCTCATAATGCTCGTAATTGTGTGCGGTCGGCGCATCCTTGATGACTTCCGGATAGAGATCGCGCATTCTCAGGAAAATCCGATGCTCCATTGTATTGCGGATTTTGACCGGCTGTTCTGCTGCCGGTGCCGGTTCTGCCGTCTGCGGCTCTGCAATCTCCGGTTCTTCGATTGCACGCGCATTCTGCTGTTCCATGACTTCCTGCGCAAGCATATTCATCAGACCGGGATGCGGATATGACCGGATCTCCGATGCAATCCGGATTTCCTCTGCATCATGCAGTTTCAGCTCCTTGCGCGACCAGTCACGCACATCGCCGGAATACCGTCCGTCCCAATCCGCATTCTGCACTTCTGCCGCCAGCAGCAGCGCAATGCGGTCTGTCGGATACTGTTCCTGCACTTCTTTCAAAGCCTGCGCGGAATCAAAGTGGGATTCCTCATAATGATAATTCCGGTTGACGGCTTCCCGGATTGCGTCGGCGCACTCCCTATTCTCATAACGGTTAAACTGATTGGCAATGAACGCACGGGCTTCCTGCTCTGTTGCTGCAAATCTGCCGAAGCCATTGTATCTGAAATCTTCATCCGTGCTGTTCCGTGACCAACGCTGCGCATTCCACGGTGTTTCAGCCGGTTCACGCTGTTCGCAGAGCATAAAGCGAATCAGTCCGTCACTGGTACGGGCGACTTCAACCGGCTCCGGGACAGCCGGTGCTTCTTCTTCCGGTTCCGGCATTTCCGGCGCAGTCTGTTCCGGTTCTGCGGCGCGGACGTTCCGCAGCGGATGATTTTCCAGTCTGGCAAGCATATTTTCATGATATGCTCTTGTTGAATCACTCAGATTCAGAATCTCATTCAGATAGTATTTCGATGATTCAATGGCTTCTTCAATATCTTCTGCCGTAAGATACTGCCCTTGCCGGTCAAGTTCCGTGACAGCTTTTGCAGCTTCACTCCAACTGTACCGGTATTCCTTCTTATCAGTGTCTATAATGACGATGCCCTTGCTGTCATGCGAAACATCCGGCATATCCGGACCGGAATGACCGCCGATGCCAAATTCTTTTTTCAGAAAATCTGCCAGTTCTGCCGCAGTCGCCTGTTTTTCATGAATACAGTCATAAACGCGCAGCTTGCCGTTTTCAAAACCGGTGCCGCGACCGACTTCTTTGAGCAGCAGCTCACGACGTCTGTCCGGTGCGGTCGGTTCCGGTTCTCCGAACAGAGAAAGCTGTCCTTCTGCCTGCTTGCGGAGATGCGCACTCCGCTTCTTCGGCGGAGCCGGTGCAGGCAGTCCTTTTTCCGGCAGTATCGTCACATTGCTGCTGTCCAGATGCTTCTGCCAGCCGGTCATCATCTGCGCGGACGCAAGTGCTTTCTGGTCGGCGTTTTCCAGTTTCAGGATGAAATCGGAAACCTCTGTCACAATCCATGCATTCTGCGGATCGTCAGCCATACGGATGTGATCGCCAATATGCAGCTCCAGCGGCTGACCGGGAGCTGTGTCCTGTGCCGGTTCTTCCGGCTGTTCCGGAATCTCCGGTACTTCCGGCACGATAAACCGTGCCGCGATCTCCTGATACTGTTCCTCAGATTCTGCCGGAACCGTTAAAGTTGTGGTATCGCCCTTGATGCGACCGGAAAACTTGATTTCCTGTGCAGCAAGCTCCTGCGCAATCTGTTTCGCGGTTTCCGTATCGAGCTTATGATAAGTCTTACCGGCAATATATTTGAAAGGCGTATTGCCGATCACTTGCTTGTCCCGGTCACTGTACGGCAGATCAAAGAGATCAGGCTGACGGTCGGCAGCATCCTGCTGCGGCTCCTGCCGTTCCAGGAAAAAATCCGGCAGCTCACGGAAACCGATGCTGTCAACCATGTGTGCGCTGCGTTCGCCGTCCCGGTTTATCACGATAATATCTCCGACGGACAGCGAATAACCGTTGAAGTCCGCAGGATGATTGATATTGAATGTTTCGTAAATACCGTTCAGCGTGGCGTTCTCGCCCTCCAGCGCACCGGTATAGATGTTGTCATACTTGTCTGCGCTGATGACAAAGCCCATTTGCTCCAGAGTATCG
>JAFWUX010000094.1 GCA_017523995.1 Oscillospiraceae bacterium
CATATTGAATTGAAATAACATATCCGTTCAATAAAATGACATTTTTGCGCAAATCAACCGCAACCGCGCAGAAAGCCGGTGACGGAAAGAAATACTTGCAAGATTCCGTCATGAAATTGCGGCAAAAAGTGATTGAATCGTACAGGTATTCGGATTATAATAAGAAAGACGGTATTATTGATGTTCCAATTAAATCTTGAAGAATAGATGCGCCGGATTTTTGTCGTGAGACAAGGCAGAAAGCCGCCGCCTTGCTGACGCAAGGCAAGGATTTCTAACGCAGTATCACGGCAAAAAGACAAGCAGATATCTTCAAGAGAGATAGTTGGGACATCAATAACTTACCTGATATGACAGGGAAACGGGGAGGTATTTGATATGAAAGAAATATGCAGAAAAGCAGTATCCGCGCTGATGACCGGAACCATGCTTGCAGCGATGGCAGCGCGTTTTCCGGAGCAGAGCGCTTCTGCTGCAAGCACCTACTGGAAATTCGACTTCGGCGGAAACGGCGCAGCATCCGGATATACCGGTGTAAGCGCATCAGACAGCTATCAGCCGGGCCGCGGATATGGCTTCTCAGCCGGTACAAGCGTATCCAATGTTGCAGCAGCAGGGCAGGGCGCACTCAGCGATGCGGTGCAGTTCAAAAATTCCGGCGCGGATTGCAGATATTCCTTCTGCGCAGATGTGCCGAACGGGCTCTATCAGGTTTCAGTCTGGCTTGGCAACACGACACGCACCAGTGTCGCTATTGAGGGCATGCTGCAAATCATCAACATGACCGGCAATAATGCGTATCATACACTGCAAGTGCCGGTTTCGGACGGACAGCTTAATATCTGTGCACTGGCCGGCAAGGCAGGTTATCCGTATTCCGTTTCCGCACTGGAGATCAAACAGATTTCAACGCAGACGCATACCAATCCGACCATCTGGATCTGCGGCGATTCGACCGTCTGCAATTATTATCCGCTGAACAGTTCACAGCAGGCAGGCTGGGCACAGATGCTCCCACAGTTCGTGGACGGTTCAAAGTGGCAGATCATGAATCAGGCGGCATCCGGGCAGTATGCGCGCGGATTTGTGCAGGGCGGACAGTTTGATGTCATCGAAAAGAACGGTCAGCCCGGTGACATCTATATTATTTCGATCGGCATCAATGATACCAATTCCAAAAACAATACGACCGAAGTGCAGTATCAGGAGATCATCGCCGATATGGCAAAGCGTGCGAAGGCAAAGGGCATGCGTGTGATCCTTGTCAAGCAGCAGGGCAGAAACGGCGACTGTCAGCGCAAGCCGCTGCTCAGCGGCAGATGGTACGGCGGCGCACTCGACAGAGTCGGTCAGGCGCTGAACGTCGAAGTTGTTGATCTCTTCAATCTCTGGCAGAATGACTGCCTGAAAAAGAGTGCCGATGCCGTCAGTAAGCTCTATATGACGGACGGTCTGCACCCGAACCGCGCCGGCGCAACACGGCTTGCCGAACTGATGTATCAGGCGATCCAGCCGCTGACATTGCAGCAGACAACGCCTGCCGTGACGGAACCTGCTGTCACGGAACCCGCTGCTCAGCCTGCTGAAACCGGAACGGCTGCACCCGAAACCGGGATAACAGTTCCCGCCTCCGCAGAACCGGCAGGCGAGCCGCTGCCGCAGGGCGATCTCAACGATGACGGCGTCATCAATGCTGCGGATCTTTCGCTTGCAAAACGTGCCGCTCTGACCGGCGCTGCCTATCAGTATCAGCAGGCAGCCGATCTGAACGGCAATCTGAAGCTGGACAAAGAAGACCTCTCGCTTTTTGCTGATTACCTGACCGGAAAGAACGTCAGCTTTGCCGACGCAAAATATGCAGCATCCGAGCAGAAATATGAACAGGGCGTACACGAAGCGCTGAACACCGGCTTCACCTATAAAGACTATATCAATCTGGACAACAACAGGCAGAGCAATCTCACATTCTCGGTCAACGTGCGGCAGAAGGGAAATTATCTCTGCACCTTCAAAATCGCAAACGGCAGCGCCAATGACCGCAGCATGATGATCTCGGTCAACGGCGGATCGGAGCAGTGGAAACAGAGCTTTCTTTCAACCGGAACCTGGACCGACTGGGCGGAGCGTGCGATCGTTCTGCCGCTGAATGCAGGCGTCAACCGGATCCGGCTCCAGTCGAATACCGATGAAGGCGGACCGAATTTTGATTATCTGCGTCTGACGCTGACCGATGAGCCTGTGCCGGAAACCTATGATCCTGCGCAGGACCAGCCCGTGCAGCAGCCGGTCAGCGACAAGCCGACGCTTTATGTTGCATCCGATTCCACCGCGCAGAATTATGCGGCAAGCAAGGCGCCGCAGCAGGGCTGGGGATACTACCTGAAAAACTATTTTTCTTCCAATGTGACAGTCGATAACCGCGCGATCGCCGGCAGAAGCTCAAAAAGCTTCTATGACAACGGCAGACTGACTTCGATCCTCAATCAGATCAAGCCGGGTGACTATCTGCTGATTGATTTCGGCATCAATGACGGCTCCGCAGCGAATGCGGAACGCTATGCACCGGTCTGCGGCAATGTGGATAATCCGAAAACCGGTTCCTTTGAATATTACATGACATTCTATATCAAAGGCGCACTGGACAAGGGCGCAACGCCGATCCTTATGAGCCCGACACTCTCGATCAAAAATCAGACGCAGCCGTTCAAGGCCGGCTACCGCCATATTGATGCCGTTTGCCAGTCATTTGCAAAGAAATATAACATCCCGTATTTTGATCTCGGCACAGCAATGACCAATGACTTCAACAAGCGCGATTACAACACCGTGAAGAAATACTACATGGGCGGTGCAGTCGGCGGCTCAGACTTTACGCATCTCACTGAGACCGGTGCAAATATCACGGCAGGCATCATTTGCGGCGGTATCAAAACCATGAATATTCCGCTTGCAAAGGAAGTGAAATAACCCAAAACACTCTGCGCAAATCGGTCATGAGAATGCACAAATCGGTTATTGAATGATTGCGCAGAAAGCACTATAATATGATTCGTAAGCGCGGCAGCAGTTACAGCAGTGCAGTCTCCCCCTTTCTGCGCTGCCCGGGCTTTCTGCTGCGGATTGCTCAACTCTCAGGATGAGCTGAGCCGATCGCGGCAGGCGGTTGTGCACGCAATCTGCCTGCATGCTTTTGGCATCCTGACCGAAAACAATTTTCGCGCAGGATTGGATCAGTGTTTTCTTGAATTTGTTTTGCATTTTCATAATAGTCCCCCTGTGACTGCGGTATCGCACATGATAACTGTGCGGTGCCGTCTTTTTTTATTGACAATCTATTTGTTTCGTGATATACTGATAACAGCAAATGCGAAGGGGGGATCAGTTTGCAGAAACGGCTCGGTGTTATCATTCCGTCGGTTGTCGATCCGCTGGATTATGAATTTCTGAACGGTATTTCCGATGCTGCAAAGCGGCTTGGCTATGATGTTCTGATCTATACCGGCATATATAATTCGCACTGCGATTTGCAGCAGGACAGCTATATCCGCGGCTTGGAAAATATCTATTCACTGCCCGCAGTGCAGCGGCTGGACGGCATTCTTTTTGCCGCAGAGCGATTCCGCAATCCTGCCGTGCGCGAAGCAATCCGGCGGCAGCTCATGCAGACCAATATTCCCTGCCTTGTTACATACGATGATCTTCTTCCGTTTGACAGCATACAGCCGCGTCAGCAGGAAAGTATATACCGCCTGACAAAGCATCTGATCGGGGAGCACGGATGCAGAACGATCTACTGCATATCCGGTCCCGAGGGCAATCAGGCATCCGAAGAACGGATCGCCGGATACCGTCAGGCGATGCTGGAGGCCGGCCTTCCCTTCCGGAACGACTGGATTTTCTACGGTGACTTCTGGAAAACTGTTCCGGCGGAGGTCGGATGCAGGATCGCGGAAGGCAGTATCCCGATGCCGGAAGCTGTCGTCTGCGCAAGCGATACGATGGCAGCAGCGCTCTGTGAAGCCCTGATGCAGCGTGGGATCTCCGTTCCCGGTCAGGTCAAGGTCACAGGCTATGACGGCGGCTGGGATGCCTGGCTGAATCAGCCAAGCATTACAACGGTCGAGGGGCGCGAACAGCAGTTCGGTGAGGACGCGGTACTGACGCTGCATGAGATGATTACCGGAGAGCCGGCAGGCTTTTCTGCCGTAAAGCAAACGATCCGTTACGGCGAGAGCTGCGGCTGCGAGCCGGCAAAAATGCCGCAGGCTCCCGATCCTCCGGTTAATGCATTTTTTCGCGCAAGAGTCCGGAATCAGCTGCAAAAGCGCACATTCCTTGCATCGGATCTGTTCGCGCATACCGGCGATGCGTCCACACTGAATGAATGGATCACAAAAACGGACGGTGTCGGGCATGTTCTGCCGAACTGGCTCTGGCTCGATATTTGTCTTTGCAGGGACTGGTGCATGGATTTTGCATATCCCGAGCGATTCCGGCAGGTCGGTTTCCATGACAAAATGCTGCTTGCCCTTTCCAAGCGCCGCGGACAGAATGCACCGGATCAGTATGAATTTGATACGCAGGATATTCTGCCCGCACTCTGCCAGCCGCATGAGCCGCTGCTGCTGCTTGTGACCTCACTTCACGCGCACGGTCAGATCTTCGGCTATCTGGCGAGCGCCTATGCAAAGCCGGCGGATATAGAGCCGGATGCGTTCTACACAAACTGGTGCGATGCAGCCGCGCACGGTCTGTATCAGCTTCAGCAGGCGATGTATATGGAACACCGGCGCAGGCAGATCCCGGTTCTTTCCTCACATGATGCGGAGACCGGTCTCTATAACCGCCGCGGATTCGCGGAGCATCTGCATGATATTCTGTACCGGCCCTATGCGGAAACAGAAACGCCGCTGCTGATCCTGATCGGCATTTTGCCGGAGTCGCACAGTGCACCGGATTATGATCCTGCGCTGCTGCTCGGCAATGCGCTGCGTGACATCCTGCCGGAAAACGGCTTCCTTGCGCGGATGCGGCAGAATGTTTTTGCCGTGACGATCCCGGCAGAAACGGGAAAGGATGACAGCGGGATCGCAAGCAGTCTGAGCGTATCGGCGGAGCACCGGATGCAGCATCTGCGCGGCAAGGCAGATATTCCGGTTCCGCGCCTGATCTCCTCGGAGCAGCGTCTGACGCAGGAGACACTCGCGAAGGCTGCGGCAACGGTTGAAGAATGTGAACAGGCACTGCTGGAATGCATTTCTGCGGCATCTGCCTATGCGCCGGATTACAAAGAGACGCTGCAAAAACTGCGCAGCGAGATCATGGCAAATCCGCAGCGAGAATGGGATATTGAATTGATTGCAAAGGAGATCGGCATCAGCCGGAGCCATTTGCAAAGGCTCTATAAACAATTTTTCTCGGTCAGCTGTCTGGACGATGTCATCACGGCGCGCATAAACAAGGCAAAAAGCCTGCTCAGGCATACGGATCTGCGAATCCAGGAGATCGCCGTGCAGTGCGGCTATCAGAATGTATCGCATTTCATGCGGCAGTTCAAAGACAAATGCGGCGTTACAGCCATGCAGTACCGCAAACAAAACACTTAAACGACGGTCTTCCGCTCCGGGATGACCGCCGTTTTTTATGATACAAAACTGCATGAAAATGAGAAAATCGGTGATTGCTAAATTCTTCCGTTTCCGGTAAAATAAACATAGGAAAGGATGGTATCAGTGCGGGCATGTATGATCCCTGTGCTGCCCGCATTGCCGTCACTTTCGTGAAAATGCCACCCCTTCGGCAGGATCACAAATGAGAGAGGCAGGGAAGAAAACGGGAATTGGGGGAACATGTATGAAAGAACATAACATCTGAGGATGTCACCCGGCTGCTGCAATATATTGCAAAGATGATCCCGGAGATCTGAACGGTTCCGGAATGTGCAA
>JAFWUX010000006.1 GCA_017523995.1 Oscillospiraceae bacterium
AGATGCAGAGCGCTACCTGACAGACCTGTTCTCACAGCCTGCCGGGACAATCATACTGCCTTTTGATTCGTAAACCACCATCCCCGCCATTTCGGCGGGGATGGTTCTTTCATCATGGACGCGAAATACTTGACGGTTACGATTTATGGTAAGAATTAAGTAAGAGTCACCATAGCTCTTACGAATTATGCATCTATTTTGATACCATTTTCATCAAACCCGTCCACCAGATTAGTTAATGGAACTGCACCTGCTTCTACTAGTTTTCGATTAACGATAGGTAAAGGCTGAGAATACCACTGTGTAAGCGCATATCTGTATAATTCCATATCTGTTGTGTTTCTGAACTTGCTTAATGATGTATTGATATACTCCTCACTAACAGCTGGAGGCAAATGCAATGCTATGCAGAAAGCAACAAGCTGGCGAATATCAAACACATGATCTGGATGACTATGCTTTCCAATGCGGCGCAGCCCTCGAAAGCAGCATACCCAATCAATGTCACACTGCTCGGAATTGCAATGCTCTTCAGTGCAACGCAGTCTCGGAAAGCAAAAACACTGATCTCCGTCACACTGTTCGGAATTACAATGCTTTTGAGCGCAGCGCAACATTCAAAAGCAGATATGCCGATCTTTGTCACGCTTTCCGGAATCGTGATACTTTCCAGTGTGGTACAGTCTTCAAAGGCATTTGTTCCAATCTCTGCTATGCCGTCCGGAACTGTAACCCTGGCTGCATTTCCGGTGTATTTCTTCAGAACTCCGTTCTGCATCTTAAAATCTCTGTCGTTTCTTCTCATTTTTATCCTCCTATATCTGCATAAACACAGGCTTTGGATCTGGATGGCATTACTATGATTATATCGAATCACAGCGGCTTTGTCAATAGCCGAGCAGTATCATTCAGTGCAGCAATGCCAAAATAAGAAGAACAATCATATGCGCCGGATAGTAAACATAGAAGAACCAGCGATTCAACTTCTTGTGCCGGACGGTTCCGCGCTGTCCGTTATACATCGCAATCGGTATGAGAGCGAGAAGCGTACCGAGTTGAAAAGAAAAGTGAGTAAAGCTGTCATACTGCGGAAGCCAGATCATTATTTGCAGTACGACCGACGCCAGCGCGAACAGAAGAGTTTTCTTTCGATCATCATCACGAAACATATGGAAGATGATTGTCCAGATCGGTATCATGAACGACCAGTCTCCAAACTGCGCAAGTGAGACACAGCACCCTGTCAGTATCAATCGCGGAACTGTTGGTAAGTCGGACTCCAGTATCATGAGCGAAAGCAATGCGACCGCCAATGAAAACATGACGTTCCAATGTAGACAAATGTCAAGCCAACCGGTCGGAGCACGATCAAATGCCAGCCGGTAATAGAATGGCTGCGATATCAACGCAAAGGCTACCAGACGCAGCAAATACCTCGATCTGCTGCGCGTATACCGGAATCCCTCAGCAAGCATGAACGCCATGATCGGTGCGGTGATTCTTCCGAACAGTCGCATCACATAGTATATCAAGCTGTCCGGGGCAACAAACACAAGCGCAATGTGGTCGATCGTCATCACCTCAATTGCAAGCATCTTGATCTGATTCCTGTTCATCGTGCATTTCCTCCAGGCTTCGTTCCATTCGGAACATATTTGGATTCCTTCCGGTTGCGTTCTTCATCAGCAACAGTTTGCAGAAAAGTTCCGCCAAGAACCTGCTCTGCGGTTGTCAGCAGATCTGCCGCCTCACGTAATTCTTTTTCTGCAAGGAGCAAGGAAGCATTCAGCTTCATGATCGTTTCCTGATCAGAACCATCACAGTCGTCCCGTGTCTGTTCGATGCGCCGGACGGCTTCTTCTTTTTCAGCCATGTCAGCACGCAGCGAATTCAGCGTAGCCCCCTCATTGATTTTTGCATTCAATGCTGTCAGCCGTTCAAGCTCTGCATCGTTCTCCCATGTCAGGATATGTTGCGGATTCTTTTTGCGGATCGGCATATACCCACCTGAAAAAGAGATCATATAGAAGCGCATTGTTTTCAGAACGACAAGATTCGACGCACCTGTTGCCTGTGCTTCCTGAATCTGTTTGGCGATTTTGTTTTCATATGCACTCTTCGCTTTCAGTCTGTTTCGCAAAGCAGTCTCGCTGTAAAACTCACCGAGCGATTTCATACGAATGAAAGTGCCGCAGTCCGGCGGCTGAACAGCAATGTACTTCCCGTGCTTGATTTTATAGTTAGCTTTCTTCATTCGCTGCAACAACTCATCGAATGACCGGGACTGCATCAGCATTCTGTCGATCTCATTCCGCATTCGATCACGTACAGAAGATCGCGGCGCTTTGTAGTCTTTCTCTATCCGGCGAATGAGTTTTGTATAGCACTCCGGTGCTTCAAAGCCGTTTTCTGTTTCACGAAATTCAATGTTGCGATCATCAAGCTGCTGCTGAACCCATGCCTGTTTATCCGGTGAAGAATAATAGAACGATTTATATGGTGACTGTCTTGACGCTTCAATCGCTGCAATCCGCATTTTACTTTCCTCAAGCTCTTTCTGTAAAGCTTCAAAGTCTTCAGCACTTGTTTCTTCCGTATTGAAGGAAGCGACAGCTTTTGCGCTGCGGATAAGCTTCTCACTTTCTTTTTTTAGTTTGAATTCTTCAACGGTCATGTGCTCACGGTGAATGTCTTTATCATCACGTTCAAGTCCATGTGTGCGCAGCACTCGCTCCATCTCAGCACGCTCAGCAAATTCCCACATGACGAGTTGGTTCTCTTTCGGACTGCGCGGCTTGAAGCCCTGCTCAATCAAAGCAGCTTTCATGGACACGCCCTTGCTGAGTCCATTCTTTCTTCCTTTTGTATAGAACGGTATGAAGTCGATATGCAGATGCGGGGAAGCCTCGTCCATATGAAGTACAGCATTGAAAACAAAAAGGTTCGGATTGCGCCGCTGAAAGTCACGCATATAACATTCAAGCAACCGCTTTGCCTGATCACCACGCTCGGATCCGCAGGGTGATGTCACACTGTCACCAAATTGAACAACGATCTCATAAAAGGCTTCTTCCCGGTTGCTCCGCATCATATGTGTATAGTAATCTTGGATAACACGATCCCTGCGATTCTGTTTTGCGTTATACTCCTGCAATGCGCGATCAAAAAGCTGATGGTAGGCATCCTGCACATCCTGCTGTTTGAATGTAATATTGTCAGCAGTTCGTTTTTCGTCCACATTATACGCCGTGAATTTTCTGTTGTTATGATTGATGTTGACGCCGTGTTTGACAGAGGCTTTGCCGAGCGTAAAACTCACGCTGAATTTCTCCATGCGGTATCCTCCTTTTTCTTCAGTCCGAAATATTATGTGTGAACGGATTGTGAAAAGCCCCTTTTCACGACTTTTCAGATAGACGCAACCCAATATCTGTTTTGACAAGCCGTTTTCGGCTCATCAAAACAGAACGTCCCGCAATACGGGACTGCTTGGGCAAAGTCTGCGACCTTGACGGCAGAAGCCGTACCGCAAATCACGACAGATCTTGCAGTACGGTAACTGTTGCTCCGCAATCGGGATTTCCCGAGCCCTTTTTCATCACTCATTTTCTTTTGCATTATCTTTCGGATTACTGATCTGTCCGAAGTAGTCGGTCAGCCTTTTTTGTGTCAGAAACACGAAAAGTGAAAAAGCCTTCAGCAATACAGCAGCTTCCTTTTCGTAAAAATGGACTGCTACACTTTCGTCACCCTGGCTCTCAAACTTGCGCCCATATTTCAGAATCTTTGTTTTGATTCGGGTGGCAGATTTTGACCAGTCTCCACCATCGTTTGCAGCAATGATATAATCAAGGCAGTGGAGCATCCCGTTCAGTAATTCCTTTGACATGTAAACTGCAACCGGTCCGACCTTATTCTTCGCCATCAGTGTGCCCTCCTTGCTGTAATCTGTTCGACCTGTTCACGGTGAACCGTGCGCAGATCAATGTCCGGATGATTCGCAGTAAATACCAGCCGCTCATTCCAGTCCTTAAATCCGAAATCGTCAAGCTTACGCCGAACACTTTCTGAGCGTTCAAAGCCGTTCTCGCGTTCAAAACGCTGACCTGCTTCATCCGCATCAACGCAGGAGACAATTTCTGCGCCCTCTGCCTGCAATCGCTTCGGCACAGTCGGTTTCAGTCCTGCCATAGAGAGCAGCACCGAACCTTCAAGTAATTCCTTCTGCTTGCAGAAGGAGTAAAACGACATGAGATCGATTGCCGACTCAAAGAGATATGCGCGATGAACCTTGCCGTCGCGTGCAGGCACCGGCGTGAACATGAACGCACTGTCACCGGTGCCGGGCGCCATGCTCTTGAATCGTTTGAAGGAGTTGAGTCCCTGAATCTCTGCTCCGATCGCCTGACCGGTCGCATCGCGATGGACGAACACAGCGTTCGCGTTGTGGAAGGTTCTCTGCCGACCGTCACGTTCGCACTGCACCGTGTTCTCACTCTGATACAGCAGACCGGTGTGCAGCAGTTCCTCAACGATGTGCGGCGGAATCTTCCTAGTCTGGCAAAGATACGCAAACAGCCTGCCGGTCTTTTCTGACTGCTCCGGCATCGTCAACTCTTTTTTCTCAGGTTCTTTGCGCGGTATCCGCGGCGGCGATGTCATGGCAGGACGATGTGCACGCGGGAAGTCAGCAGAGCGCGCCATTGAAATGTCCTGCCCGGTCAAAGAGAAAACTGCCTGATTAAAGTCCATACCGAGAACCTTTGTCAGACAGTTAATCGAATTATTGGTTGCGCCTTCGCGCGTGTAGTGGAAGTACCACTGATTCGTTGACGGCTTGATGCACAGCGACGGGTATTCCTTCACATAAAACTCTGAGCCTTTACGCTCAACTGTGAACCCGTTCTGCTGGAAATATGCAACAAGGTCCGCTTCCCGCGCAGCCTGCACCAACGCTTTGTATTCTTCCTGTTTCATAAACGCTCCTTTCGGTTTTCGGGTATAGAAAAGCACCTGCCGTAGCAAGTGCTTAGTGTGTATTCAGTTCATGCTGGAAATCAGATGATATATGTTTCAATCGCATACAGTCTCCGATCCTCGCAGGAATACTTCAGGGTAAATTCTAAAGGATAATATCCCGCAGTGAAATCAATCGAAAAACCGTATGTTACCTTTTTCTGTTTCGGTTCCAGACGGTATTTATGGACTAGATCTCGTTGATCCTTATTTTCCGTTTCTTCAAAAGATATTCCGGTTATCTCAAATTCTTTTTTCACTCTGTCATGTATGCTTTCTCTGCACCATTCTTTGACCCATTTTTCTCCGGAACACCATGTATCGTTTTCGAAGTCCCAGAATCCGAGCCAATCATATGCCTGTTCAAGACATTCATCCAGAACCTTTCTGACTTTTTCTTCCGGAATCACATTGTCCGATACATTGTCGATCAAGATCTCGCCCGTTTCTTCCGTATAAACCACTGCAAACTTTTCGTCGCTTTCAAAGATGAAGAGTGAAAAGTCTCTGTCTTTCAGAAAAGATATGACATCAGCCAGATCGTAGTATACATATTTAGACACAGCAATCACTCTCCTGCATTCTGATTTATCAGAGTAAGCCTCATGCTTCCTCTCATTATGATTATTTACACTTCAAAACCGCCTATGAAGTCACAGACCGGATTATCAACTATGCCCCCCGCCGGACCGTCAAATGATGAGATCTCATCATATGATTCCTGCTCCTTTATGATTCTGACACCGCCGCCGATTCCGAAAAACTGGTTTCCGGTCAGCTTCTCTTTGAATTTGTTCAAATTCTCCGCAGCGTTTTCTTTTGAATGACTGGGCGGCAAATAAACTGCAAACCCGCACTGCAGCTTGCTTTGCAGAAAATATACCGCGTTGGCATCTGTCGGAAAACTGTCCGGCGTATATATCAGAAGAGGGGAACTCATATATACCTTGCACTCACCGAATACACTTTCCGCTATATCATGCATACATGCTTCCGCATCACTTTGCAGATAATATGCCATATAATTATCGGAGTAGTATTTCTTTCCGTTGCTGATCCAACGTTTCACATGGATGCTTGCGTCCAGAAATCTGTCACAGGATGCCGCAATCTCATGGTCGAATTTATGTTCTGGTTTAAACCCTTTGCTTTCATCATGTTCAAAACGGAAATTATCCTGCGGATATCGCGTTTCCAGATACGCCACCATTTGCTCCCTTGCTTTTGGAACGCTCAGTTCCCTGCATCTAACAAACATCACAAGCGCCGCCCCGCAAAGCCCGGCCGCAATGACATATTTCAGCTTCATGTTCTCACTTCCTGACCGATGATTCAAACTTTCTTAGCGTGCAATCGATGTATGTTAATTATGCTCCGCATTATTACGGAGGAACTCGGCGCCTTCTCTGCACCTGAATTATAACACAGCAGGTAGAAAAAGTCAATCAGAACGCATCAAAATCCGCCTGCCCTGCGGTCTCCTCTATGCAGGCATGAAAAATTGGCAAGTGCTTTGTATATGTTCTATTGTTGTGCTGAAGTATATGGAGTTTCAGTTTCGGTCCAAATCTCAAAATGAAGAAATGGTGTACCGGTTAAATTTGTACATACAGCGTATTTTTCTTTGCCGATTCTCCAATAATCTCTCATTCTGCCCGAACCAACAGTACCGCTTGGCTCGCCTAGTTCAGACACAAGATCCTCATAAGTCATATTACTGCCATTAAGGCTTAATAAATATTCTTCCGAAACATCAACGATTGAATTAGACTGAACATATGGAATCAATCCGCCTACTCTAGTTGTACCTGTGAAAGTGAAGTGTCTTTTATATTTCGTCTCTTGTTTTCCATTCAGTGCAAATAGTGATACGATACATATAGCAAAGACAGACACGACACTTGATATAATGACCCATTTTTTCATACCTTTCTCCTTGCAGATTCCAATATAACAGAGGAAGCCCTGCGCCTTCTCTGCACCTGAATTATAACACAGCAGGGAGAAAAAGTCAATCAGAGCACATCGGAACGCTCCCACTTTTTTCAGCGGGAGCGTTCACCATCTGTCGTCATCTTCTCGGTCCATGCCGCTGCGTACTGTCATCCGGAATCATCGGATAATCATCATCATCCGCGTTCTGGTATGCCTCACGCTCAGCACGTTCCTCTGCGGTTTCGTCCTCATCGGTTTCATCGGGATCAATGATCGCGTCCTGCTGCTCGGACAGACCGGAGAGGCGTTCTTCCAGTTCCGCAAAATCAATGCGGGCTTTCAGAAGTTCTTCCTCACCGTCAAACGGAACACCGACACGCTCCTGTGCCTGCTTCAGATCAGTCTCCAGTTTCGTGATCTTCGTCTCGTTGTCAGAGATTGCTTTCTCGATCGCACCGTCAAGGAAGTTGACAATGCGCTGCCAGTTGTCAGCGTTCGCAGCGCTTCCGACGTTGATCGCATAGGCCGGTTCACGCTTGCCTTTGACTGCCAGCATCGCTTCATTCATTTCGCCGGGACGTACTTCGACGGAAACTGTAAAATCGCCGATTTTGAATTTCGGCATTTCATCAAACGGGCGCTCGATACGTTTTGCGATCTGTTCATGCAGATATGTGTTGATGTCCTCATGCTTACGAATTGTTTTCATCGGTGTCACAAAGTCGAACGACTTGACTTTTCCCTCAGCGTCCCGCATAGACTTTGCAGAGTTGAGGTCTTCCTGCATCTGCCCGATTTGTGTCCTGAGCTGCGCAATCTCACCGGGGATCTGTTCGACACGCTTCTGCATTTTGCCCTGTTCATGCTGATGTGCCTGTTTCAGCGCGGTCAGCTCAGCGATCCTGTTGGAGAGTTCGATGCGCGTTTTGAAATCCGGATTGCCTTCCGCCGCTGCCTGCAATTCCGCGAATGTCAGAACCTTCTCGTCACAGTCTTCGGAAACACGCGCCGGACACTGATCGTCAAGCAGCTGCGCGATGAAGCGAGCCTTGTCCGTCACGACCTGGTAGAGATAACTGTCCAGCGTGCCCTCGGTCACATAATTTATAATCCTGACCGCGGGGAAAGAATTGCCCTGACGGAGAATTCTTCCCTCGCGTTGTTCAAAGTCGCTCGGTTTCCAGGGTATGTCTGTGTGATGCAATGCATAAAGCCGTTGCTGAATGTTTGCGCCCGTGCCGATCGTGCCAGTGCTGCCGATGACCACGCGATACTTGCCGTCATTGATGTCACGGAAGATTGCTTCACGTTCTTTGCTGTCCGCCTTCGGTGCAAAGATAATTTCGTTTCGCGGAATGCCCTTGGCTATCAGCTCGTCACGGATGTACTCATAGACAGACCAGTTGCCGTTGTCGCTGTTGACTGCAATATCCGAGAAGATGATCTGCACTCCCTTCTGTTCAGCGGTTTCATTGTAATACTGCCAAACACGATCGACGCAGGCATCAATCTTTCCCGGCTCATCTTCCATGAAGTCTTCCGGAAGTACGCCTTCCTCACGCTGACGGTACAGTGCCGCAACAGCATGATTGCCCATACCGATCAATCTTGCTTCTCCGGTGATCTTCAAAAGGTTGTCCAAATGCGGATCAACCACACCGGTGCTGATGAGCTGTGCACGCGCCGCAAGTTCACGGACATACGCACGCTGTTCCGGTGATGCCTGCACCTTGACGATCTCCGGCTTTCCGCCGATTAGTTCAGGACGCGGGAGCTGCAATTTTTCCGCTGACTGAATATCTGCGAATTCCTTGTAGAGTGCCATCAGTTCAGGAAGATTTGCAAACTTGCTGAACGATGTTTTGAGTTTCAGCTGTCCTGACGGACTTTGCTTGTAAGCACATACCACCTTTCCGAATGTTGCCGCCCAGTCGTCGAAGCGTTCCACGCCCGCCGCTTTCAGAAGTTCCGGATGGAGATACCTCGTAACGACATAAAGCTCTGTCATCGAGTTGCTGACTGGTGTGCCGGTACAATGGAGAATGTGTCCCTGGCCGAGCATTTCGTTCATCCAGTCACACTTCATCTGCATGTCCTGCGCACGACCGGAAGGTGCGGTTGTAACACCCGCCACATCCGTCATTTTTGTCGAAACGAAGCCGTTTTTGTAGGCGTGACTTTCATCCACAACAAGGTAATCAAAGCCTAATTGCTCGAATTCCAGCACTTCATCTTTGTTTCGGGTAGATTGCTTTTTCGGGTTTAGCGCTTTCTCCAGGCGTTTCTCCAGACGCTTCTTTGCAGCCTCGATCTTCTTGACGGACGGCGTGTTTTTGGTTGCGCCCGCCATCTTCTGTGCGGTCAGCATATCTTCCAGCTCGTCGATCTCACGCTGAATGTACTCCCTCTGATAGGCCGGAGACATTGCCATTTTATCAAACTGTTCCCGCGATACAATAACAGCATCATAATTGCCGGTTGCGATACGCGCCGTAAATACATCACGCTTGTCTTGTGTAGAAAGGTCCATATCTCCGACTGTCAGCAGTCTTGCATCAGGGAAGATCTTCCGCCATTCCAGTGCCGTCTGTTCTGTCAAAGCCTTCGGCACAACAATGCATGCTTTGTGAATCAGACCGAGTTCCTTTTTCTTCATGACAGCCGTGATGAATACCGCGGATTTTCCCGCACCAACCACATGCGCCGCAAGGGTATTGCCGCCGTAAACCGCACGCGCAATACAGTCGCGCTGGTGCGGACGCAGAGTGAATCCGGATGCCATGCCGTTGAATGTGAGCCGTGAACCGTCATACTGCCGACCTACCAGAGCGTTGAACCGGTTATTATACCGTTCCTCATACTTTGCCTTGCGCTTCGGATCAGCAAAGATCCACTCCTTGAATTTCGCCTCGATCTGCTTAGCCTTCTCCTGCGCCAGTCTGGTCTTTTCAGGATCAACCCGCGTAACAGTTTTACTTGGATCTTTCGGAGACGGAACGGTCTTGTTTACAACAATGCGTGTCTGGTTCAGCATCTTCTCTGCGATCTCATACATGGTCAGACTGTCCGTGCCGAAGGTCGTGCCTTCGTTCACATTGAGGTCTTTCCGGCTGCCTGCTTTCATGATGTCAAATTCGCCGGTCTGCGGGATATATGTCACT
>JAFWUX010000095.1 GCA_017523995.1 Oscillospiraceae bacterium
CCCTTTGCATATCAAGAGCTCGGGGGCTTGGGCGCCTGCGATAGAGGCGCCCATTCATAAATAGCATCCGCGAAGCGGATCCTTCTTTTCAGCAGTATCTCCGATGGATTGATAATGGGGCCTTACAGTATTGAGGCGCAAACTGTGCCCCAACCCCCATTTTGTTATTCACTTTTCACTTTTCTCTATTCATTATTCACTCATACTCCCGTCTCCATGTTTATACTGAAAAAGAACAAAGCCGCTCCGATCATCGTTGACCGGAGCGGCTTTCTCTTATCTAAGCATAAAAATGGGATTCCAAAGGGACAAGTCCCTTTGGCGCAGTTTGGGCGCGCAGCCCATTCTAAATCGTCCGCGAAGCGGACACCTCTATCAGCCTGCGTAGTCTGCGCCGAGCTGGAGTGCGCGCATGTTGTTGTCGATCGTATGCGCACGCTTTGCCGGTGTATTCTTCTCGAGTGCCTTGCGGACAGTCTCGAAGGAGAAGATGCCGGTCTCGTGGAGCAGTTTGCCGAGCAGGACGATGTTTGCGCCCTTTGCCAGATTGTTGTCATCTGCAAGCTGGGTTGCAGGGACATAGAAGGTCTCAATATCGGTGCGGTCGGTCTTTGCATCGACCATAGAGCTGTCAACGAATGCCTTGCCGCCCGGCTTGACGCTGGGCATAAATGCATCGAAGGACGGACCGTTCAGGACAACGAGCAGATCCGGCTCGAGCACCTGCGGCGAACCGATCGGCTCATCGGAGATGCAGACGGAGCAGTTGCACTTACCGCCGCGCATTTCCGGACCGTAGCTCGGCAGCCACGAAATTTCCTTGCCCTCAAAAAGTGCACAGTATGCGAGCAGCTTGCCGGCAAACAGAATGCCCTGTCCGCCGAAGCCTGCGAGCAGAATTTCATAGGTCATTTTGCGGCACCTCCCATTGCGAGCTTATCAGCATTTGCTTCCTCCATGTTGACATCCTTGTAGACGCCGAGCGGATAGTAAGGAATGCACTCCTCCTGCAAACGCTTGATGGATTCCTTCGGGGTGAGACCCCAGTTGGAAGGACAGGTCGAAAGCACCTCGACGATCGAGAAGCCGTTGCCCTTCTGCTGGTTCTCAAATGCCTTGCGGATCATCTTCTTGGTCTCGCGGATGTGCGGGACAGTATCCACAGCGGTGCGGACAGCCAGTGCTGTACCGTCGAGCGTGGAGAGCATCTCACAGACATGAATCGGGTAACCTGCCTTGCGCGGATCTCTGCCGTAAGGAGAGGTCGTGGTGACCTGACCCGGCAGCGTGGTCGGCGCCATCTGACCGCCGGTCATGCCGTAGGTACCGTTGTTGACGAAGATCACAACGATGTTTTCGCCTCTGGTTGCTGCGTGGACGGTCTCAGCCGTACCGATTGCAGCGAGGTCGCCGTCGCCCTGATAGGTAAAGACGTTCAGATCGGGTCTTGCGCGCTTGACACCGGTTGCAACGGCCGGTGCTCTGCCGTGCGGCGCCTCGATCATATCACATCCGAAATAGTTATATGCAAACACGGAGCATCCGACCGGGCAGACACCGACAGTATCGCCCTCAATGCCCATTTCATCAATGACCTCAGCGACGAGGCGATGAATGATACCGTGCGTACAGCCTGCGCAGTAATGCAGACGCACATCACACAATGCGTGCGGTCTCTGGAATTTCACAGCCATTACTTGATACCTCCGTTCAGCTTTCTGATCTCCTCGAGAACCTCATTCGGGGAGGGGATCACACCGCCGGTTCTGCCGTAGAAGGAAACCGGAATTCTGCAGTCGAGTGCGAGCTTGACATCGTCGATCATCTGACCCATGTTCATCTCGACGGAGAGGACAGCCTTTGCCTGCTTGGTTGCATCCAGAAGCTGCTTCTTCGGGAACGGCCACAGGGTGATCGGGCGGAACAGACCTGCCTTGATGCCCTCTGCTCTTGCCTTGTTGACTGCGGACTTTGCGATACGGGAGGTTGCGCCGAATGCGGTGATGACAATATCTGCATCATCGCAGAGGTAGCTTTCGCCCTCGGATTCGTTTTCTTCGATGACAGCATAGCGCTCATAACGCTTTCTGACCTGCTCCTCGAGGTCATTTGCCTCGATATAGAGCGAGTTAACGATATGGTGCTCGCGCTGCATCTTGGTGCCGACTGCTGCCCAGCCGGAATTATCTGCGCCCTCTGCGGAGATCTCCGGGAACTCGACCGGCTCCATCATCTGACCGAGCAGACCGTCGGAGAGCAGCATGACCGGAACACGGTACTTCTCACCGAGATCGAATGCGCGGACAACGAGGTTGACAACCTCCTGAACGGAGTTCGGTGCAAGGATGATCAGGCGGAAGTCGCCGTGACCGAGACCCTTGGTTGCCTGCCAGTAATCCTGCTGAGACGGCTGAATGGAACCGAGGCCCGGGCCGCCGCGCTCAACATTGACGATGAGACATGGCACATCGGAGCCTGCGATATAGGAAATACCCTCGGACTTCAGCGAAACGCCGGGCGAGGAAGAAGAAGTCATAACACGGGTGCCGGTTGCGCCTGCACCGAGAACCATATTGATCGCTGCGACCTCAGATTCTGCCTGAAGGAACACGCCACCGCGCTTCGGCATCTGCTTGGAAAGATACTCGGAAAGCTCGGTCTGCGGGGTGATCGGGTAGCCAAAGAAGCACTTACAGCCTGCACGGATTGCGGCTTCAGCGAGTGCCTCGTTGCCTTTCATTAAAACCTTTTCCAATGAAAACAATCCTTTCTGATTAAGATTCAATTACGATGGCACAATCCGGACACATCATCGCACACATCGCACAGCCGATGCACGCATCATCATCTGTGCAGTACGCTGTAAACACGCCCTCTTTGTTGCGCTTCTCATGCTGGATCGCAACAATCCCTTTGGGACATGCTGTTGTGCACAGCTCACAACCCTTACAGCGGTCAAAAATGACGTTCATTTTTGCCATAGGAGTTACCATTCCTTTCCATTCGTGATTACCGGAGAACCGGTGCCGCTGATCCGGAATCGCTGACTCTCTGCAGGCGATGATCCGGTCAATTGAAACGGACGCTGTCCGACAACTTATATTATAACACATCATTCCCGAAATTTCAAGCCCTTTCGTCCGGAATTGTGAAAAAATTAACAGGGCGCTGCGAATCATGAGAAATTAGAAATTAGAAAGTAGAAATGAAGGTGTGCGCTGCGCGCACGATTTTGATGTGGATGCAGGTTCGAGTCGGCTCTGAGCTATGGTGTGGTGTTTTCCTTTCGGGCATGAGAAAACCGCCTTGATTGCTCAGGGCGGTTTTCATAAATTCAATCTCGTGCTGCCTGTTCCGCAGCTGCTTTCTTTCGCTGTTCGCAATAGAGCGCGCAGCTTTCTTTTGCTTCCTGCGGCTATATTGTCTGGTTCTTCGCCGCGCACAGCTCCTCAAGATATTCCATGATATGATCGCGGCGGGTGCTGTAAAATTCGCGCACCTCCTCCACGGATTCCTGATAAATGCGCTCCCCTGCCCTGCCGCTGTATGCACCGCCCCAGAATCGCCCGAAGGTATCAATCGCCGGATCGTGATAAAACGCCGCCAGCGCATCAATCTCCGATTCGACACGCGCCGCACTGAAATTCGTATCGGCAATCTCCGTGAACACCGCCGCAAACTGTTCACGGAAATCTGCATTTTCCAGTGCGCCGCGCAGCAGGTCGGCAAGGAAACAGTCATGTTCAAGCAGCCGCGCAAAGGAATCGTCATCCGACAATACCTCACCGTAGATGCCGGTGCTGTAATCCGTATCGAACATCAGAAAGCGCCATCTGCCGTCTGCATACGGATTTGCGGGATCGGGCGTTTCCGCCTTCCACATCGCAGAATTACTCTTATCCCAGTTCGCGTTTGCAATATAAATCTCACAGCTGATATAATCCATGAAGCTCTGCATATCGACCGCTTCGCAGAGCTGCGCATAGGCGGCAGGATCGGAAAAATCCGTCTCACTGATCCACTGCCTGAGCTGCTCCCATTCGGCGAAGGTCTCCTCGCTGCCCTCGTCCAGCGCCTCCTTTTTCATGATGCAGACATTCTTCTTCGGGATGCCGCAGTGCGCCTTGATAAACGCCGCATCCATTTTCTCGGTGAGCTCATACTGCCCCCAGAATTCCCCGTTGAGGAACACGATGCACGGCGCCATGCCCTGCGTCAGGAAGGCGCGCCCCGCCGAAAGCCGCTGATTCAGCCTGTCGCGGAATCGGGTGTACATCGCATCGTTGCCGCCGTTGCGCAGCATCACGGTGTCAAATTCCGTCACCGGCGTGCCCGCCGCTTCACTGATCACCGCGCCGGAAAACAGATCGCAGTTCAGCTTCGGCAGACCGTACACGGAGCGCGCATAGAGATTCAGGCTCTTTTGCGCATAGGAGCGCGTGGCGCCGCCGTGTACGCGGATGCCGACCTCCTGCGCGGCAAGCTGTCTGCCGTCCGCAAAGACTTCCAGAGAAGCAGGGCGTTCCCATTCTCTGCCGCTCTGCGTGTAATTTGCCGGAATGCGGTAATCCGGCAATGATGCATCATAATCGCCGCTGTTTCTCCAGTCGGTAAAGGTTTTGCCGAGGACAAAAATGCCGGTTTCCTCATCAAAGAGACTGCGCTCGTCCGCCGCAAGAGAGAGAATCTTCATATCCTGATAATACGCGGCTTTCGCGCCGAATCCGACAAAATAAGTCTGCGATACAACCGGACTGCGGCTGCCGTCCGCTGCAATCGCCATTGCCCGCACAACCGTCGCCTTATCCACCGGCGATTTCGGCGGCACATAGGCAGGATACGCCCCCGCAGGTGCAAGCCCCGTATGCATGCTGACCGTATTCGGCTCCGCGGAACGGTCTGCAATCGCAATCGGTTCGGAATAGCACGGGCTCTCCGCCGTCGGCGTGCTGCCGTCAAGCGTATAGTGAATCTCTGCACCCTCTGCGGCGGAAAGCGTCAGTGTGAATGCCGCGTCATAGAATCCGCCCTCCGCCGAAAAATGTGGTGCATCTGCGGTCAGTGCCGCATCCGGCTGAACCGGTGCCGCTGCGGTCTGCACGGGTTCGGGCGGTATCTCAGAGAATGCTGTTTTTGTGCTGCATGCCTGCATCACACCGCCGGATGCAAGCAGAATCAGGATTGCCGCGCAAATCTGTGTGCGTTTCATATGGATGCTCCTTTGCTGTATCGGTTACAGTGTCCTGCGCTTTCCTCTATTATATCAGAACCGGCAGCAAATAGCAAGCCGCAGACAAAGGCTCCGCCCGAAAGCGAAGCCCTCTGCCGCAGGATGCTGTTACCGCATCTTGGAGGCGGCGATCTTTTTTGCTGATGTGACCGGAACGGTACAGCGCGTTATCTTTTACAGCTCGGCGGCGTAGTCCGCATTCTCCTGCAATATGCTGTTGGAATGGCTCGTCCGCCAATAGGGAATGCCGTGCGCCTTGCACCGGATTTTGCCTGTGAATACGCATTTATCCTTGACCGGGCGCCCGCGGGGCGCGACTGCGAAGTAAAACCATCCGTTTGAGCTGTCCTTTGCATATTTCAACTCACACGCCCCTCGCGGGGCGCGACCCTACAAATTGTGTTTTGCGGGCAGCGCCGCCGCAAGAAGCGGACCTTTGCACCGTTTCCGATGCATAAAAACAATGTATATTCCGGATTACCATGTATAATCCGGTGCGAACCTGCCGCAGATTTACATATCACCGGCGGTTCGCGCTGCTCGGATTTGCAGACAATGTTCTCGCCGTCCAGCGTCAGATAGGCTGTTTCATCCAGAATATAAAGCGTATTCAGCAGCTTTCTCATAATTCCGTTTCCTCCGTCATTGCCATGATCTGCTCACGGACTGTTCCGCGCTGCGGCTTCGGGAAACAGCGTTCGCGCCGCCGTCCGGCAGTCCGGTATGATGTCCTGCGATGCAGTACGCCAGCATACAGGCAGTCAGGCGCTGCGATTTGTCTGCATTTTCCATGAACTCAATCGCACCCGGTGCAGCATGCGAATAGTTGTTATGCCTGCCGTTGAGTTTCTCCTGAAAGGCTTGGGCATATTTTCCGATATCATGCAGCTTGGCGAAAGAATATCAAAAAGAAACGCCGCAGTATTTCTGCCTGTATCACAGAAATACTGCGGCGTTCAAATGATATATCAGTTTATCCGGTTATCCGAGCAGTTTTGCATCTGAGATGCGTTTATTTTGCTTTGAGGATTGCGGCTTTCAGGAGCGAAAGATCCGCGCTGTTCAGCACGCCGTCCTGATTGAGATCGGCGGGTTCCCAGTAGCTGAGCACGTTCGCAGTTGTCAGATAATCCTTCAGCAGCACGAGATCATCATAGTTCAGCGTACCGTCACAGCTGAGATCACCGGCAAGCGTGCTTGTCAGTTCGGCTGCCGCTTTGGCAGTTTTCTGTGCCTCTGCAACCGTGATTCTGGTGCCGTCAGCAAAGAGAATCTCATCAACGCCGCTCATTTGTACAAAGCTGCCGCGGTCGCTGATATAGAACCGGAGCATATCGTAGCCGTTATACTTTGCCTTCTCAAAGTAGAGATCGTCAAGGCTGATGCCCTCTCCGAACTGCAGCGTGTTGAAGCCGTTGCCCCAGATGGAGCTGTCCTGAATCGTATCGCGGCCGTCGCCTTTCTCATAGATAAAGAGATCATCACCGGTCTTGCCGCGGATATAGTCATTGCCCTTGCCGCAGAAGACGATATCATCATCGCCGGAATCGTTGATCGAATCATCGCCGTCCGTGCCGCGGATCCACTTGACAAAATGCGCTTCCAGATAATCCAGTTTCCAGACGGTTTCATCTGCAAAGCGGATTTCCTTGATCGGGAAAAGTTTGGCTACGCCGGAAACAACATTGCCCGTCATGGTGACGGATTCGCCGGTCTTGTTGATCCAGAGCGTATAGCTGTAATCATCGGCGGAGCGCTCAACGGTCACTTCATCCGGCAGGATGCCCTCGCCGAATGTCAGCACATTGTAGCCGCCCTGCGGATGCGTGCCTCTGCCGGTGCCCATGTCAATCAGATCGTTTCCGTCGCCGAGTTCATAATAGAATGTATCGTCGCCGCTGCCGCCGCGCATGAGATCATCGCCCTTGCCGCCGTAGATCTGATCGTTTCCGCCGGAGCCGATCAGCGTATCATTGCCGTCATAGCCATAGATCGTTATGCAGCCGTCATAGTCTTTTCTGAATGTGGCATCTCCGTCCACAACGGCAGTTATCTGATCATCCTGCGCGGTGCCGTACAGGGAACAAGTCTGCTCCAGCAATGCCAGCCGATCCCAGACGGTGCCGTCGGTGAAGTGAATCTCCTCAATCGGGAATACCGGAGAGACACCGGAATACTGATTGCCCGGCAATGTGATCGTATCGCCGGTTTTCATGATGTGCAGGACGAATTCATAGTGGCCATCCGCGAATGTGACATGCACCTCATCCGGCTTGATGCCCTCGCCGAGCCAGATCACATCATGTCCGCCGCTCGGATGCAACCCCTTGCCGTTTGTATCGTCCACGATATCGGAGCCGTCGCCGAGTTCATAGTAAATGATATCGCTGCCGCCGCCGCTCTTGATGACATCGTCGCCCTTGCCGCCCCAGATGAAATCATCGCCGCCGCCGAGCGTAATCGCATCATTGCCGTTCATGCCGTAGGCATAGTTGCTGCCGGCTTTGCTCAGGAGCTGATCGTCGCCGTCATAGCCGAGCAGATAATCGGCGCTCTTGTCGCCGGAAAATGTATCATTGCCGCCCTTGCCCCAGAAATAGTTGGTTTCGGGATAACCCTGAACGGTATCATCCTTGTCTGTGCCGACAAAGGCATTCGTGATATTGCAGACATCGGCATAGGACATGACCGTGTCATCTTTGAACCGGATATTCTCCACGCGCTTTGCAGGATTGGAGAAGTATTCCGAGATCATGATATAGACCTCGTGAACCGGATCGCTGACGAACAGATCGCCTTCCAGACGCAGGAATTCCAGATCATCCGGATCGAGCGCATAATCAAAGAACAGCGTATCATTGCCTGTTTCACCGGCGCCCTGCTCCGCGATGATGCCGTAAACAGGCTCCTCCATATCGAACACGCGGTAGGTATCGTTGCCCGAGGTCAGGTCATAGACCAGCTGCGGCAGCTTGCTGAGCCGTTCCGCAACGCTTTCTTCTTCCGTGTCCGCTGCGGCGGTCTGACCGGGTGCCGGAAGCGGATGCGGCCGGCCGCTGCTCTTTCCGGCGCCGTAGTTCGGGATTGTGGTTTCTTCGTCCTTGACGTTCCAGAGTCCCATTTTCGTCATTTCATATTCAATCTGCGCAAGCTCGCGGTTGCGCTCGTTCATCACGAAAATAACATTGTAGAGTTTTTCCGTGACGGTTGTGGCACTGAGAGAACTGAGATCCCACGCCACGCTGAGCGGATCGAGCCTAATAATGTGATATACAAGCATCAGCTTATCATTGATATCAAGTGCAGTATGCGCAAAATTCGTGATGACGATGATCGTGCCGTCCATGTAATAGAGCCGGTAGCTGTCGGGATCTGCACACATCTTCTCAAATTCATCGGGCGGCATGACTTCCTTGACGCGCGCGACAAGTTCATCCTTGACATATTTGCGCTTGATGGATTTCACATTTTCGCCTTCGTAGCCGTCGCTGACAGTTGTTGTGACGGTTGTTTCCGTCGATGCAGTCGTTACCGTTGTGGAAACAGCAGTTGCAGACTGCGCAGTCACTTCGGCCAGTTCAGACGGTGCCGGAGCGGTTGTCGCCGCTGCGGCGGGAGCAGTCGCAGACACAGTGGTTTGTACGGTGGTTTGCACAGTGGTCTGTACGGTTGTCAGCACGGGATCAACTTCCGGATCATCAGCGCCGAAAAGCAGTTCCTTCAGCTCCTTGTCTGCGTCCAGCGCATTCAGATAGCGGTTGGAAAAATCAGCGAGATAATGATTCCATTGCGTGACGGTTTCTTCAGCGGAGATCTGCTTGACCAGATCGCAGTGTGCAAGCTCGCGCTCGTAGACGGCAAGACCGTCGGCGACGCGTTCTTCCAGCGTAGGCGGAGTCGCTTCTTCCGTTGTCTGATCCGCAGCAGCAGCCGGTATGGCGGTTGCCGCGAGCAGAACGGCAGCAGTGACACATGAGAGCAGCTTTTTCATAGACGATTTTCCTTCCTTTCTGTATTGCATGGTACAAATGTGGCTGCCGGAATAATACAGAACGTATAATTTAGTTAAAATATTATCCGGCAACTTCATCATAGCACATATAGGATGAAATGTCAAGTGCTGCAGCTTAATTTTTGAACAAAATGTCATGCTGCGCGAACCTGATGCAGATATCGCTGCGGGATAACATGACAGATAGCCGCGGATACCGCCTTTTATCATGCGTATCTTGCAATTCTTGCAAAAAAGTGCTAAAATATAATTGAATATCAGAAAATAGGAGTCTGCAATGAAATTCAGTATCAAAAAAGTGCTGCTCGTATCGGCAGGCATATTGACTGTGTTCGCCGCAACCGGCTGTTCAGGCATTTTCGGAGGAAACAGCCATTCGGACGTCAAAAAAGCAATCAGCTCCGTGCATGAACAGTTCGGGAGCGATTTCAAACTCAAGTCCAAAAAACCGACTCTCGGTGCTCTGTGTAATTTCACCGTCACATGCAGCGAAACAGGTGATCGGGAGATCAGCATCTTTCAATATGATAAAAAGCAGCCTGTCCGTACCGACTACATATACGTAAGATATGGCGCTGACGCTTATTCTGCGATCCGGGAAGCTGCCGAAAAAACCGAACAGGACTGTAAGGTTCTCGTGAATGACAACGCAGTGAATCATTATCCCAATGTGGAATATGATGCATCAACTGACCTTGCATCCTATCTTGCGGACAATGACTTTGTGATAAAAGTCATGATTCCGGAGAAGCTCGACAAAGAGGGACTGATCGCAGAATATAAAAAGCTGGCGCTTTCCCTCAGGGACAGCGGAATTGACTGCGATACCCTCATTCTCAAGTGTGCCGATACAAAGGCTGATTATGATGCTCTGATCCTGCCTGACCATATCCCCCACAAAACCGAACAGGATTTACCGTCATCTTCCGCATCATTCAGCACTTCCATTTACAGTGTTTACCGTTCACTCTCGGAATACTGTGACGATCCGGATAATCTCAAGGATGTTCTCATAGAAGTTGACGGCGTGACTGTGAAAAAATTATCCTGAAAATCCCCCTTTTCAAAATGACAATCATAACAGCACTTTCCATCATATCGGAAAGTGCTGTTTTGTTCACCATAGGCTGCCATGTCCTGCGCTTTCCGCAATTATATCAGAACCGGCAGCAAATAGCCAGCCGCAGACAAAGGGCTCCGCCCGAAAGCGAAGCCCCTGCCGCAGAACGCTGTTACTGCATCTTGTAGGCGTCGATCATTTTCTTGGTGATGTGTCCGGAACGACGACCGTACCGATCACCGCTGCGGATATACGAAATATCGGCAGAGGCACTTGTTTTCAGCTTGACCTCCAGCTTCATCTCCGTGCGGTTGACCGGAACAACATCAATGCGGTCGATCATCGTTTTCGCCATTTC
>JAFWUX010000096.1 GCA_017523995.1 Oscillospiraceae bacterium
CGGCGGAGGATATCCGCCTCCTCGTCGGTCAGCAGATCGGCGATTCTGCCGGCAGCATCCGCCTGATACGCCGCACGGACATGTGCGACCGCCTGCGCATGCAGCTCACGCGCCGGACGGTTTGCCTCACGCAGCAGCGTCTCGCGCACCATGACCTCGTAGACGCTGTCGCCGAGAAACGCGAGTGTCAGCGGGCTGTATTGCTTCGCCTCGTCGGGCGTCAGCGGTGTCTGCGCCGCAAGCATATCAATCGACATAATCAAACTCGAAACCGTTGATCGAAACGGTCACGCCCTCCTTCGCACCCATCTCCTCCAGCTTGTCAATGATGCCGCTGCTGCGCAGAACGCGCTCAAAATACTGCAGCGACGACCAGTCATCCGGATTGATCGTGCGCATGATCGGCTCCATGAACGGCGCATCAACCTGATAGACGCCGTCGCTGTCGATCTCGATGGTAAACCGCTTGCTCTCCTCGGGAGCAGGCTCCGGTGCAGCCTCCGGTTCAAAGCGCTTGACCGGCGGCAGCGTTTCGAGCGTTCTTGCGATCTCGTCGAGCAGGGGCTTTGTGCCCTGAACAGCAGCCGCCGAGATCACATAGAAGGGCAGTTCCTTCTCCGCGATATAGGCATGCAGCCGCTCGATCTGCTCCTCGGAGGCAAGATCCGCCTTGTTCGCTGCAACAATCTGCGGACACTTGCTCAGCTCCTCAGAAAACGCGCACAGCTCCTTGTTGATCTTCTCGAAGTCCTCGATCGGATCGCGATCCTCACTGCCGGAGACATCCAGCACATGCACAATCAGGCGGCAGCGCTCCACATGACGCAGAAAGTCATGTCCGAGACCGGCGCCTGCGGCAGCACCCTCGATGAGTCCGGGGATATCCGCCATGACAAAGGATCGCTCATCGTCAAATTTCACCACGCCGAGCACCGGCTCCAGCGTTGTGAAATGATAGTTTGCAATTTTCGGTTTTGCAGCAGATACAACGGAAATCAGTGTGGATTTGCCGACATTCGGGAATCCGACCAGTCCGACATCCGCGAGCAGCTTGAGCTCTAGGATCACATCGAACTTTTCGCCGTCATATCCGGGCTTTGCAAAGCGCGGAACCTGTCTTGTAGAGGTTGCAAAGTGCTGATTGCCCTTGCCGCCTCTGCCGCCCTTTGCGAGGATCACCGGTTCATCGCCGGAGATATCCGCCATCACTCTGCCGCTTTCAGCCTCACGGATCACAGTTCCGCGCGGCACCTTGATGACAAGATCGGGCGCGCTTTTGCCGGTGCAGCGTTTTGCCGCGCCGTTCTGACCGTTTTCCGCAACATATTTCCGCTTATAGCGGAAGGAAATCAGGGAGGAATCGTGGTCATCCGCCACAAAAACGATATCGCCGCCCTTGCCGCCGTCTCCGCCGTCGGGGCCGCCTGCCGCGACATATTTCTCGCGGTGGAAGCTGACACAGCCGTCGCCGCCTCTGCCTGCTTCGATATGGATTCTCGCCTGATCGACGAACATAGACATTTGAAATCACCTCATAAGAAATCCCCCTGCGATAAACACAAGGGGACCATGCGGTACATCAGATGCCCTGCACCGGCGATCCCGGCACAGGGACATCATGCATTCTTACTGCTGCTCAGCAGCATAGACACTGACGCGCTTGCGGTCGCGGCCGAGACGCTCGAAGCGAACCTGACCGTCGATCTTTGCGAACAGTGTGTCATCCGAACCGATGCCGACATTGTTGCCCGGGTGGATATGTGTGCCGCGCTGACGAACAAGGATATTGCCCGCCAGAACGTACTGACCGTCACCGCGCTTGACGCCAAGGCGCTTTGCTTCGGAATCACGGCCGTTCTTGGTAGAGCCAACGCCCTTCTTATGAGCGAAGAACTGCATGCTAATACGCAACATTTGGATTGCACCTCCGTTTTCAAAAGTGGCGGCTGCCTGAAAGTCCTTTTCCGGTGGACTTCTGCCCTCTCAGTTTTTCTGCTGTTTGACCTTGACGGTCATCAGCCCTTCAAAATCCTCTGAGAGTGCCTGCAAATGAATCAGCAGCCCGTGCAGGAGTTCCGATTGCACAGGATCCGGCGCATCGAGCCGGAAACCGAGTGTGTTCTCCGCAGATTCGGAAGGCTGTTCCGTGATCGTGACAGCGGCGCCGAAGCACTCTGTCAGCGTATTGCAGGTCAGCTGGACTGCCGAGGAGACTGCCGCACAGAGGATCTGACCGCTTGGGTCCTCCTCCGTGTAATCAGCATGTCCCTTCACGGTGCAGCTGATGAGCATTCCGTTTTTCTGCGTGAACGAAGCATGGAGCTTCATATCCCGTGCTTATTTGCTGATAGATTCGATGCGGACCTGCGTAAACGGCTGTCTGTGGCCCTTTGCGCGCTTCTGACCGCACTTCGGCTTGTAGGTGAAGACGCGGATCTTCTTGCCCTTGCCGTTTGCGAGAACCGTTGCCTTAACGGTTGCGCCTGCAACAGTAGGAGCGCCGATCGTCAGACCGCTCTCATCACCGACTGCTGCGACCTGGTCGAAGGTGACGGTTTCGCCAGCCTCAACTGCGAGCTTCTCAACACGAACGATGTTGCCCTCCTCAACCTTCAGCTGCTTGCCGCCTGTCAAAATGACTGCATACATGGTATTCTTGGCACCTGCCTTTTCCATAAACTCGCTGCGAACGGTGCGTGCATGACCCGTAAACGGGCATACTGCGACTTAAACCGTCCAGCATGCGGCTCTACCATTATACCGTATTTCCGCAGTTTTGTCAAGAGCTGACAAAAAGCTGCCGGTATAAATTCCGGCAGCCTTTCGCATGAATTTTGTTGATTTTTACTTTCTCGCCTCAAAATCCGCCTTGCTGATGAGCTTTGCAATGTACATCAGGATGCGGGTGGTATCGCCGCCGTCGATGCCCTGTTTTCCGTCGCAGTCGGCATTGCGCTTGCCTGCCGCGGTGACGGCAGCGGTCTTGTCCTCAGCGACAAAGCGCGCGAGCAGCACAGCATCGGAAACATCGACAGCGCCGCTGCAGTCAACATCGCCGACGAGCTCCCCTTCCGCAGCCTTGCCGGATGTGGTCACGGTTGTCTGCTCCGGTGTTGTCTGCTTGACTTCCGGCAGCTTGGGATCGTAGGTATCCCAGTCCGGCAGCTCGTCGAGCGTGACGCAGTAATCGCTGGTGTAGATTTTCTTGAGCTCATCCGCGCCGGTCAACTCGGTGAGATAGCGCTGATACCACGGGCAGAAGTAGAGCCATGCCGCCTTGTCCTTCTGCAGATTTTCGAGCGACGGAATCGTATCGTTCTCGCTCATGACGACCATTTTCTGACCCTTGGTCTGCGCAACCATCGTATAGAACGAAGCCGCGATTGCGCTGTAGTTCGGATCGTTGTTGTTGATCGCGTTATACTTGTCAATGCCCTGGAAATCGACATAATCGTCGCCCGGATACCATTCCGCAGCATGTGCCGAGGTCGAACTTGTCCAGATCCACAGCAGATTGTGCAAATTGTATTCCTTGGTCAGCTTGTCATAGAGATAGTGATAGAGATTAACGCAGGCTTCGGGACCTTCGGCGCCCCACCAGAACCATGCGCCTTCCGCCTCGTGCAGCGGACGGAACAGAATCGGGACACCTGCATCGCGCGCCTTGCCGAGCTGCTCCGCGAGGAGCTTGATGTCGGCATTGATGACCTCATTCTCCCATGTGCCCTCTTTGACGGCATTCGTCGCGCTGAACGTTGTGAAGTTGCCGCCGTTCGCCGCCGATTCGACATAGAACGCAACATCCTTGCTGCCCTTTTTCGTCGGGACATTCCAGTGATAGGTCACGGTCGGGATGCCGCCCTTTTCCTTATACCACGCGACCACACGCTCCGGCGCATCATCGAAATAGGGCGATGTGGTGTTGTAGAACAAAAAGTCAATGCCGCGGATGGCAGGCTGCTTGCCGGTGGTCTTTTCGATATACTCGAACTCCGCCTCATTGTCAACGAGATAGTTGATCGGGAGCCCCTGCGATTCCTGCGCGTTCTTGTTATAGTTATGCGAGCCGCAGTATTCCTGCTGTCCGGAGAGAATCTGCTTGCCGTAGACCGAGCGCAGATAGGCATAGAGCTTTCTGGCTTCCGGCGATGCATCCGGATCGCACGGCGCCGCGGCGGGCTCAAAGCTTGTCAGATAGGCAGGTGCATCGGAGATCGTCAGATAGTCAAGGAAGGTATAGCCCCAGTAGCTCTTGATCTGGATGGTGTTCTCGCCCTTGTTCAGGTGGACATATCCGGCGGGGAGCATCTGCCAGCCCTTGCCGGAGTTGAACGGAAACAGGATTTCGCCCTGCGATTCGCCGTTCACAAGCAGATACTGCGTTTTGTCGGGCTTTTCCGGATTGCCGAAGCACTGGATATAGCAGAGGTTGAGCGCGTAGTAGCCTTCCTTTTCCATATTGACCGTCACAGTGACTGCCGCGTCCTTGCGGTCGATATAGACATAGCTGTCGCCGGACCACCCCTTCATGTCGCAGACATTGCCGAAGCCGTCCTCGTCGATCTGCTCCCAGGTGATCGGTTCACGGTTTTCGCAGTCCGTGAGCGTGCCGCTCTCGAACTCCACTTTGATGACCTCACCGTCCGCCGCGGATGCAGTACCGCAGGGCATGGTAAGGGCGCCGACAGCGAGCACAGCCGCGGTCAGCAATGCTGTTTTCTTGTGTGTTTTCATTTCTGGTAACCCCTTTAATATAATATATATTTGTTCAAAGCCGGTTCTTCCGGCCTTATAACCTGGTAGTGAGGAGTGAGAAGTGAGAAGTGAGGAGTTGCGGTGCGGCTTCGCCGCGATTTCAAAATCATGCGCGAAGCGCATACCTTATCTCCTAACTCCTAACTCCTATCTCCTAACTATTTTTCGCGCCGCGAAATAATATCTATGGATGCTGCCGCAGACCGCACCCTTCTCTTTGATCTCTGCTTCTGTTTTCACCAACTGCGGAAAGCAGCGATCGACCGAAAAACCGGTAAATTCCCATTCTATTACTTTGGCAAACCAGATCAGCGCCGCCGTATCATAAAAGCGGATCGGACGGAATGCCTCGTCTTCTGCAAGGATTTCAAATCCCGCCGCACGGAACCGCGCAAGCTGAATCTCCAGCTGCTGCTCCGGAAAAGGCGGTTTTGCATCGGGCAGCAGGCGCGTGACCAGCTCGCGGTCATTCTCCGCACCGACCTGCTGTGTCAGAAAGATGCCGCCCGGCTTCAGTACACGCCAAAGCTCTGCCGCATCGTATGCGCCGTGCCGGTTCAGCACCAGATCGAAGGACGCATCGGCAAAGGGCATTGCTTTCGGATCGCGCATCTCGCGGAAATCAATGCCCAGCGGAAGCAGGCGCTCTTTGCAAAGCGCAATATTCGGCGCCCAGCCCTCTGTTGCGGCAGTCCGTTCATACGGATGCTTCAGCGACAGCAGAAATTTACCGCCGCCCGTGTCCATATCAAGCAAATGCAGATCGTCACGCCGGTACTGCTGCACCAGCGCTGCAAAATCCCACGGCAGCAGATCGTCGCCGTCGTCCCATTTGCCATCGAGTTCGCTGAAATCCCAGCCTTTGATCTGTGCGCGGCGTTCCACAGCCTGCCAGATCGCTTTTTGTTCATCTGAATTCATTGTAACTGCTCCTTTTCATATTGAAATTGATATGAAAGCGCAGTCTGACAGCTTTGATTCCCGATACAGTGCTGTCAGTCCTGCATCGGGCAGTTACCTCGCGGCATCATCTTTTCTCCTTCTGTTATCCCAGATACATCAGCTCTGCATCCGGAAACTGGTTGCGGAAATCCTCAATATGTTCAAGGATATCGTCAATCCGTTCAATGACATAGCTTTTATCGCTTTCCGGCACATCGTGCATGCGGACATATTCCTGCACCTTCCGGAATTCCTCCATGAGCTCCGGCATCGCAGCAGTCGAGATCGCATACTGCGCAAGATAGTGCAGATGCATCGCTTCGATCGCCGGTTCCCAGACCTCGCGCCATGTGCTTTGAAACGATACAGGCATATCGTCATAAGCACCGGTTACGGGATCTTTGATACCAAGCGTTACGGACATTCACTCAGCTCCTTTTTACATTATGATCAGTGCAGCCGCTTATTTTTCCAGCTCCATGATCATATCAACTCTGCGCTGATGTCTGCCGCCCTCAAACTCTGTGAACAGGAACGCATCGAGGATTTCCTTTGCAAGTCCCGAGCCGACAACGCGCTCGCCCATGCAGAGGACATTCGCGTCATTGTGCAGACGGGTAAATTTCGCGCTGTAGGTCTCCGAGCAGACAGCCGCGCGGATGCCCTTCATCTTGTTTGCGGTCATGCACATGCCGATGCCGGTGCCGCAGAGCAGAATGCCGGTATCCGCTTCACCGGACTGAATCTTTTTGCAGACTTCCTTTGCAATGACAGGATAGTCGCTCGGGGATTCGTCGGTTCCGCAGTCGATATACGGGATCTCCTGATCCTCAAGATATTCCTTGACAATATGCCGCAGCGATGCCGCAGCGTGGTCGCTTCCGATTGCGATCATTTCAATCACTCCGTTTCTGTAGATTTGTTATCCGATCTTGACCGCCTGCAGATAGCTGACAGTCAGCTTGTCGGGCGAGACCGGTTCCGTATGCATGGCTGCCATCGCAATGCCGCACGCCGACTGATTGCACAGATGCATCGGCGCCGCGAGATACTCTGCAGGCGCATGCTGCTGCAGAATCGTCAGCCCGTCCCCGATCACCATGACCGGCGCTTTATATGCTGCAATCTGCGCAGCGATTTCCTCGGCGGGCAGCACCCTGTCCTCAGTCAGCCGCCGGATGTTCACGCCGTCTCCTTCAAAGAATGCGCAGTAGCAGAGGTCTTTGCGCGCCGCAAGGCATGCACAGAGGATGCCGCTTCTGCCGCAGAGATTCCACGCGAGCCCCTCAAGCGAGGAGATGCCTGCGCATTGCTTTCCGCCTGCAAATCCGAGTGCCTGCATCGCCGCAATGCCGATGCGCAGACCGGTATACGAGCCCGGACCGTTCGCCGCCGCAAAGAGATCGACATCCTGCACGGAATGCCCCGTCTCCGCGAGCAGCTCCTTGACCATCGGCAGCAGAATCTGCGAATGTGCGCGCTGTGTATAGAGCATGCGGTACCCGAGCAGCACGCCGTTTTCAGCGACCGCACAGGATGCCGTTCTGCCGGATGTATCAACCGCCAAAATCATCAAGCTGCTCCTCCCCTTCTATCGTAATCTGCCGCGGCTGTTCGCCGTTTCCGGTAATCGTGATTTTCACAAGCGGCTGCGGCAGTTCCTCCGCGATATTCTCCGCCCACTCAATCACAAAAACCGAATCCTCGAGCGGATAGTCCCAGAAGCCGGTTGTCTCCAGCGCCTCGGGCGAATTCACGCGGTACATATCGAAATGGTAGACCGAAGTACAGCCCGCCGCATGATATTCATTGACCAGCGCGAAGGTCGGCGAGCTGACAAGATCGGGCAGCCCGATGCCCTCGGCAAGACCGCGCGTAAAGGTTGTCTTTCCGGCGCCCATGCCTGCAAAAAACGCGATGCATGTTCCGGGCTTCACGGCAGCGCCGATGCGTTTTGCGAGCGCATGCGTCTCCGCCGGAGAATGCGTGGTATATGATAACATGAAATCAGTCCTGTTTGATAGAGTAATACACCGTGACGGTGCAGAATTTTTCCTTTGCATAGCGCCGGACGGTTGTTTCGAGCATGCTGCCGCAATCCGCCGCGAGCGTTTCCTTGAGCCGCTCCGCGAGCAGAATCGCCATGCCGCAGATTTCGCCGTCCCACTGCAGCGGATAGAATCCGCAGTGTGCGAGCAGCAGCGTCCAGATTTCCGATTCGACTGTTTCATCCGTCACGCGGATGACCGCAGCTGCCGCATCGGGATTTTCGCCGAACAGCTTTGCGGTGCGCATCTCATGTTTGCGCAGGCGCTTTGCAATCTGACCGGTCAGGTCGGTAAACTGCGATGCCCACTCGTTCCGCACAAGCTGCCGGAAGGCTGTACCGGTATGCACCTGCACAAAGGATTCCGGCACGGTGATGACCGCATCGGTGCGGGCTGCAGTAAAGTGCTGCTCTGTTTCACCGGTTTTGATTATTTTCTCAGAGACAACCGTCTGCGGAAACGTCACCTGAAGATCGGGATACTGCTCTGCGAGCTTCCGCACCGCGGCGGCATTCTGCGCAATGGCATCGCGCACCGCGCGGTTTTTCTCCGGCAGCGGATTGCCCTCCGCATCGGATTCATATTCCAGCGTACCGAGCGTTTTGGTCATGGTAAAGCCCTGATCCCCTGCTGCAATGACTTCGGAGAACAGATCGGTCTGCAGCATTTCGGCAGTCAGATTCATCGGCAGTCCCTCCTTTCCGGCAACTTTCCATACATAATCATTATACCAGTATCCGGCATAAAAGTCAAGCCCGCAGGCAAAGTTAGAAGTGAGAAGATAGCAGTGAGAAGATGTTGTGTCTGCTTCGCAGAAAATCTGGAATAAAGCCGCGTTTCAAAATCCATGCGCGCAGCGCATACCGCATCTCCTCACTCCTCACTCCTCACTGCTCCCTCCTCCTTTCCAGACAGATGGCTTGCTTTTTGCATCAGATTGTGCTATAATAATGTGTATACATCACGGACTGCCGCAAGGGCAGGAAAGGAGCATCTCATGGCAGATTACATCATCGCGGCGGCATCAACAGCCGATCTCCCCGATTCATTTTTCAGTCTGCACCAGATCCCGCTGATCCGCTATACCTATTCCATCGGCATGGAAGTCTTTGAAGATGACTGCAAGGAGGAAACGCGCAGCAAGGCGTATCAGGATATGCGCCGCGGCACGGTCTATTCCACCTCGATGATCAACGAGGAAACCTATGCAGAATTCTTCCGCAGCCTGCTGCAGCAGGGCAAAAACGTGCTCTATCTGGATATGTCAAAAGAAATGTCGAGCTCCTATCAGGCATCGCACCGTGCCGCAGAGCGCGTCCGCGGGGAGTTCCCCGATCTGGAACTGTATCTGATGGACACGCGCTGCATCTCCGGCGGACTCGGTCTGCTCGTAACGGAGTGCGTCAGCCGCATGGAGCAGGGCGCGACGTTTACAGAGGTCATCGAGTGGGCAGAAAAGCACAAGCTGCGCATCATGCACCGCTTCACAGTCGATGACCTGAATTATCTCAAGCGCGGCGGCAGAGTCTCGAATGCATCCGCGATGATCGGCTCGATGCTTTCGATCAAGCCGGTGCTCTATGTCCCCGATGACGGCAAGCTGACTGTCAGCGCAAAGGTACGCGGCAGAAAAGCAGCGCTCAAGACATTGTTCGAGGGCGTCAAACGCGACCTGATCAATCCGGACGGCATGCACATCATCATCAATCATGCAGACTGCCTCGAGGATGCCGAATGGCTCCGCGATGAGCTGCGCAAAGCCTATCCGACGCTCGGCAGAATCGAGATTCTCAGCCTCGGCATTATCATCGGTGCACACTGCGGCCCGGGATTGCTGACCGTCTTCTATTTCGGCGACAAGCGCAAACCGTAACACAGTCGCAAAAGACTGTTCACGCAGTATACTGCGGCGGGAAATCAGGCTGTGGAATTCAATGGGGAAACCGATACATGACTAAACACAAAACAACAATCAATCCGTATATCATTATAACATTACTGACTGTGCTCCTTTTTGTAATCCAGTTTTTGATCAGCCGGTTCGGCTGGCTGATTGCAGGCTTGTTTGATGTGTCTGCAATTGACCCGGACGGACTGTTTGCAGGCGTTTCCGTTCATCATATTGTTACGCTGTTCTGTTCGCTCGCATTGATTGCATTGCTCTCCGGAATAAAAGGCATCCGCGGATTCAAACTCCGCCCGAAATATGACAGCAAAGGTGTGAAATATACTGCTGTCTTCTGCACTGCAGTCCTCGTGTACTATATCGTGACCTATCTGATAGAGATACATTCGCATTCGGTCAATACCTATGACATTGCGTTCAATACAAGAAACGTGATCGGAACGCTCGGCTTTCAGCTGCTTCTAACAGGGCCGTCCGAAGAAGTGTGTTTCAGAGCACTGCCGATCACGCTGCTGCTGTTCTATTTGAATCCGGACAGCAAAAAAGATCGTATCATCGCAGTTGTGATTTCGGCGTTTCTGTTTGGTCTGGGACATATCGGCGTCATGACATTTTCCATCCCGTGGTTTCAGGTCTGTTACGCTTTTGTGTTCGGGCTGGCATTCGGTTTTGTTCAGCTGAAGACAAACAGCATTATTTACCCGATGATCATGCACAGCGTAAGCAATCTCATCTCAGTCGGCAGCAGTTACTTGTATATGTATATTTCCGGTAAATCCTGATCATCGCAGGGTCACATTTTCAAAATGAGAGAACAAAAAGCACCGTACCGCTGATGTATGCGCAGCGGTACGGTGTTTTGCTTTATTTTTTCATCCGGCGGATATAGGCGAAGGTTGCGTCCTCACCCTTTTCGGCGAGCATTTTGAGCAGGAAGTGCAGCCGCTTCGCCGTATTTTTGTGCATCGGTCTGCCGCGCTTCATCCCCATGAGGAAGTAGTCGAGCGGGTCGCTGTCCTTATAATTGCTGCCGCGGTAGATTTTGCTTGCAGCAACGCGGTCGCAGAACATCTCAATCAGATAGCGTGTCGGCATCTCAACGGGCTCATAGACCTTCGATTCCGGATTGACGTCGATCCAGTATTCAAAATGGTGCTTATTGCGTCCCTTGTGGTGGAGCCACGCAGAGGAATAGCCGTTGCGTTCGCGCTCCTCCTCATTCGGACTGCGCGTGCCCTGATAAAAGAGCGCGCCGGGAATGAACTCGGACGGTGTATATTTCGAGAGATCGTGCAGCAGCCCCTGAATCGGGATTCCCGCCTTGATGCAGTGCCGCATGACCATATGGCGGTGCCTTGTGATGGTCTTGAAATGCAGAATGGGATGCATGTGAATCGCCTCGGTTCTCAGTAATCTATTTATATTATATCATACTTTTCCGCAAAATGCAATATGAGAGACTCACCGCATCCCCGCTATAAAAAACATCGCCGCAGGCGATACCGCAATTTCTCATTTCTAATTTCTCATTTCTAATTTCAAAAAAGCAGCATCCCGAACAGGATACTGCTTTTACAGGATGCTGCTTTGAAATTACATAGACTGCATAGTGGGCGGCTTGGGCTGATCGTCATCAGAAGCGATTGCCTTGAGGGCACCGGTGAGGCTTGCGAGCCCCTGAATCTCGCTCGGGATGATGATCTTGGTTGCTCTGCCGTCTGCGGCTCTTGCGAAGGCATCCAGCGATTTGAGCTGAATGATCTTGTCAGTCGGCGCAGATTCATTGAGCATTCTGAGAGCTTCCGCCTCGCCCTGTGCCTCGAGCATTTTCTGCTGCTTGATTGCCTCAGCGCGGAGCAGGAGTGCCTGCTGCTGTGCCTCTGCGGCAAGAATCTGAGATTCCTTCTCAGCCTGTGCGCGCAGGATCTTGGATTCCTTTTCACCTTCTGCCACGAGGATCGCGGATTTCTTTTCACCTTCCGCCTGCAGGATCTTTTCACGGCGCTCACGCTCAGCCTTCATCTGCTTTTCCATGGCGTCCTGAATTTCACGCGGCGGCAGGATGTTCTTCAGCTCCACGCGGTTGACCTTGATGCCCCAGCGGTCAGTTGCCTGGTCAAGGATCGCGGTGATCTTGGTGTTGATGACATCACGGGAAGTGAGCGTCGCATCGAGCTCCATCTCACCGATGATGTTACGCAGTGTGGTTGCGGAAAGATTCTCAATTGCAGCCATCGGGCGCTCAACGCCGTAGGTGTACTGCTTTGCGTCGGTCACCTGGAAGAACACAACGGTGTCGATCTGCATGGTGACGTTATCCTTTGTGATCACAGGCTGCGGCTTGAAATCAACAACCTGCTCCTTGACGGAAACGACCTTCGCAACGCGGTCAAGGAACGGAACAAGGAAGTGCGGGCCGGTGTGCCACTCCTGCGAGAATGTGCCGAGACGCTCAATGACATAGACACTTGCCTGCGGGACGATGCGGATATTTGCGATAATGATGATCAGTAAAATAACGATCAGGACGAGCGCAACGATCAGCGGACCGTTGCCGATGAAAAATGTAGCGAGCATAGGATGTACCTCCGTTCAGTATAGTTTCGGAATGGATGCGGTTTAATAGTCATGCGAATAGGGTGCGGCGTATTCGGCAGCATCGCGGACAACGAGCTTTGCGCCGTCCACGCGCGTCACCATAACAACGGTCTCAGCAGGGATATTCCCGCCGGATTCGGAGACTGCGATCCAGTCCACGCCGCCGAGCCTTGCTCTGCCGGTTCCGAGTGCCGGGTTGATCTCCTCGATCACCACAGCCGTCTGTCCGACGTTCAGGTCGGCATTGGTACGCGGCTGCTGCTTGACGCGCAGCTTGGCGAGCAGCGGGCGTGTAATCAGCAGCAGGAAGACCGAAAGCAAGACGAAGATGATGAGCTGTGCTGCGAATGAAAGATGAAACATTGCCGCAGTGAATGCGCCTGCCGCACCGGCAGCAAACCAGATGCTGACGAGCTGCATGCTTGCAAACTCTGCGATCAGCATGACCGCGAAGATCACGCCCCAAAAGATCAGATATCCCATAAAGATCCTCCTTTCCGCGTCAGCGTTCCGTGACGTTCATGGTTTTATTTTAGCATATCCTGAGCGAATTTGCAAGAATCAAAATGTGACAAATTCAGCACGGGGGAGCAAATAGCCCGATTTTGGAAAGATTTTCGGGTGAATGCTCCCGAATACTCATTATTTCGCAGCCGTTCAATGCAATCTGCTTTCCGCCGGATTTTCGCCGAAACGAACGTATCTGCGCTGATTTCCGCACCGGATGCATAAGCGTGCAAAATCGGGATATACTATCGTTGCACGGCAAAAAAAGACCGCCGCGCCGAAAGGAGGCATTTGCCATGAACGACAGAAAGAATCCGAATATCCACTGCACCGTCGATCAGTGTGCGCATCACATGTGCAGCGAGAACTACTGCACGCTCGATCAGGTTCACATTGATACCCACGAACCCGATCCGTGCGTCAAGGAATGCGTGGACTGCGCATCCTTTGAAAAGCGGCGCTGCTGCGAGTAAACCGCCGTTTCAGGGCAGGATGTCCAAACAGGAGCGCTGTGCGGACATCCTGCCGCATTTGTAAAGGATGCACAAAATCGAAACTTCAAAATCAGCAATCTGCCAGTTTTTGATTGAAAAGCTTGCAGTCAACACTGATTTGCAGTATAATAAAACCTGTAGTGGAGAAGTGAAAACGGAATTGATTATGCATGAAAGGAGCGCTTTTCAATGTCTGATAAAACAATCACATTTTCGCTGAGCGAGGAACGTGAAAAAGAAATGCTGCAGATTCTGCGCACAGTCTATGATGCGCTGAATGAAAAAGGATACAACCCGATCAACCAGATCGTCGGATACATTCTCTCCGAGGATCCGACCTACATCACCGTACATAAAAACGCACGCAGCCTGATCCGCCACATTGACCGCGACGAGCTGATGCAGGTTCTCGTCCGCAACTATCTCTCCGAATAAGCCGGCAGTGCCGGCTTCCAATTTGCTAAAGGTCTGTTTTGTGTTTGCTGGTTTCATCTTGTGTCTATGAATCAATCAGCGGGCAGTGCCCGCCTCCAATTTGCTAAAGGTCTTTTTTATGTTTTCGGTTTCCATGTTGTGTTCGTGAATCAATCACAGCAGGCAGTACCCGCCGCTTTTTTGCGGGCAGTGCGCGCAGCCAATTTGCTAAAGGTCTGTTTTGTGTCTGCTGGTTTCATCATGTGCTCATGAATCAATCAGCGGGCAGTGCCCGCCTCCAATTTGCTAAAGGTTTTTTTTATGTTTTTGGTTTTCATGTTGTGTTCATGAATCAATCAGCGGGCAGTGCCCGCCTCCAATTTGCTAAAGGTCTTTTTTATGTTTTCGGTTTCCATGTTGTGTTCGTGAATCAATCAGCGGGCAGTGCCCGCCTCCAATTTGCTAAAGGTCTTTTTTATGTTTTTGGTTTTCATGTTGTGTTCGTGAATCAATCAAAGTTGGCTGTGCCTGCACCCATATGCGGGCAGTGCGCGCAGCCAATTTTCTATAGCAGTCCAAGCACCAAACTGCTGACAGGCGCAACAGACTGAGGAGATTCCCCGCACGGTAATCCAAAGGGACAGCCCTTGCAAAAACTGCTATGCGTCACGATCTTCATGGTTCCTGCAGCGTTGCCGAAATAAAAAAGCCGAACCGGAAACCGGCACAGTCCCGAAAATTGTATATGTCTCCGAACACTTCCGGCAATGCTTGACAAAATCCGCCGCAGGTGCTATGATGAATATACAATCGGATGCGAATGGGGAGCTTGTGCGGCAGGCTGAGAGGGCATGAACAGTGCCGACCCGCTGACCTGATGCGGATAATGCCGCCGAAGGGAGCGAGAATCTGATATCGAATGCCGCAGGAGTTCTGCGGCATTTTTTATGTCCGGTTGAATTTTCAAAGCAAAGGATGTTTTGTTAAAATGAAACGCAATACAACCAAAATGCTCGTTGAGGGCGCAATGATGCTCGCTCTGGCAATTGTGCTGAGCCTGATCACGCCGTTCCAGAAGCTTCTGCCGTTCGGCGGCTCGATCACGCTGGTTTCCATGCTGCCGATCTGTATCTACAGCATCAAGTACGGCGTGGGCAAGGGGCTCGGCGTATCGTTCCTGTTCGCGGTATTCCAGTTTATTCAGGGCACGGTCAAAGACGGACTGTTCGGCTGGGGACTGACCGCCGGCATGCTGATCGCGTGCATTGTGTTTGACTATTTCCTCGCGTACACCGTGCTCGGACTTGCGGGCATGTTCCGCAAAAAGGGGCTCGGCGGCTGGATCGCGGGCATTGTGATCGCGCTGCTGCTCAGATTTGCAAGCCACTTCATCAGCGGCGTGTATGTCTTTGCCTCGACCGGCAAGATCTGGGATGATCTTGATTTCATCGCGGAGAACAAGTATATCTACAGCCTCGTGTATAACGGCGCATACATGGTGCCGGAAATCATCCTGACCGTGCTGGTCACGGTGATCCTGTTCAAGATTCCGCAGATTCGCAAGATTCTGACATCTGCCGACAGCGCCGAGGAGAAATAATCGCTGCCGGAGGGCACCCTCCGGATATCGTTAAATATATCCAAGCAAATGAAGCCGCTGAATGAGTGAAAAAAGCTCATTCAGCGGCTTTTTCAGCAGGCAGCAGGCAGTGCCTGCATCCGATAGGCTAAAGTCCGAATAGTTCAAACGAAGGGATAAAGGCTATTGTCCTGATCATAGTAAAATATATAATTATACAAGCCGCTGAACGAGTAAAAAAGCCCGTTTGAGCGCCATTTGCACAAAATGCAGTATGAAAAATAAATCTTTGTGCAAACTTTTTGAAAAGTTGCACGCAACCGTCAAACTTTTGCCGATTTGGCACCCCTTAGTAGAGGGGCACACAAATTTTTCCGTTCACTTCGCCACAAATAATTGTAAATAATTATAAATATATTCCCTGTTTCGCATGAAACTATGGGACACCGCACCTCACTTCTCACTTCTATCTCCTCACTATATTTATAGATACATGCGCGAAGCGCATACCACAATTTCTCATTTCTAATTTCTCATTTCTAATTGGTAATAGGCGGGTGCTGCGAACCATACAAGAGACGGAATGTATGGTTTGGCAAAGGTGTTAGTCGGTACGTGAATCCAACCTTGTACAGGCGATGGGGTTCATGCTGACGGTACAGAATTGCAGGCATGCACTTAGAATCTTGAAAAATGAATAGCAGCATCAGTCGCAGGGCAAAGCGAGGGATGCTGCATTTATTGTTTTCGTTATAAGTATTTGTATGATTTAGCTTGATGTTCTTCATCCTTTTCGTCAAATAGATTTTTTCACTGGGCGCGGGGCGCGAATGCGAGGGGACAACCCAAAGAGGACAGGGGGAAGGTTCGC
>JAFWUX010000097.1 GCA_017523995.1 Oscillospiraceae bacterium
CACATCTGTCGTCACGGTGACACCGGCACTTGCCACATCATCTCCGTGCATCTGATTGCCCTCCTTTCATGCAGGATATGAAGCGGTATGATACCCCTTCATACAGCCCTACAAAACGGGGCGAAAATAATAGTCTGTTTTGATGAAAAGCCAAAATTTCGTCCCACTGCACAGAGAAGGCATGCATAAAAACGGCTTATTTGTCTGATTCCGCCAAAAATTTCCGAAGTGCTTTCAGTGCGGCAGCAATGCTTTTCTGCACAGCACCCTGCGTGACATGCTCCATTTCCGCGATCTGCACCTGCGTATACTTTTCAAAATACAGCAGACATACACGGCGTTTCGCAACAGTATGCAGCTTATCGAGCGCTGCTTCCAACCTTGATGAAAAGCGTTCTCTTTCATAGACGTCTGCGGCGGACGGTTCCCGGATTCCGTCAAGTGCTGCCGCCAACACTTCATCAAAACCGAAATTTACTCTATGACGATAATCATGCATCTCGCGCTTCTTTTCCTCGCGTTTAAACTGTATGAGAGTCAGCAGCACAGACTCTTCAACAGCTTCCGGTTCCTGATTCGGATCAACCTCATCATAGAACTCAGACAGATGTACCAGATACAATCCAGCCGCGTTCCTTTCATAATGCGCCAGTGCATCTGCGGGCAGTGTTTCTTCTGGGGGATAGGGATTGAATCCGGTTTCCTTTTGCATGATAAGCCTTCCTTTCTGGCAGATTGCCGGAAAGAAGGCAAAAAAACGGCGACTGAACACAGTTCGATCGGGAAAAGGGCATAGCTGTAGCTAATGCGTTCTTTCCGGCAATCGGACTTCTCAGTCGCCGTCTTGCTCAAATATTCAGTTGTAACCCGTCAGCACTGAGAATGCCCTGCAGGAGCTGCTGACAGATTAAGTATTATTGGAATTACAGGTTAGTCGACTTTGTTCAGTTTGGATAGGAGATCATCATTCATTTCCTCACGATCCCAAGAGCTTAATATGTCGGGGGTACCAAAACGATTTGCCACAGAATCAGCAATATCGGGAGATAGGTGAACCCTGACAGCGTTCAGTAAGGCAAATGTCAGTTTTTCTTCGAGGTTCATATTTATAATCGTCATAATAGACACTCCTTTGCGGTGAGATTATACATTTTAGCACTTGAAATATTAAAAGAATTGTGCTATAATGGCAAGTAGGAGAACTCAAATTGTTCTACTTCTATTAAGAAGTCGAATCACTCGAATGGCAATAGGTTTTTCACTCGAATTACTCGAATATCGGGAAAGGCAAAGCTATGGATTGTTTCAGATTATGTGGCGGGACACTGTTTACGCTCATCGTTGATGCAGCATTATCAAAACCAACCAAAGGTGAACTCTATGCTGGCGCAGAAAATCTGATAAACGATGAAAATATGCTTACCAGTCTTCTGCGTATTGCCATGCCGACTCTTCCGGCTGTATCTCGTGACGACGCGCAAAACTTCAAGCAGTGCAATGTCATGCAAAGTAGAAATCTGCGGATGGTAAATTGCGAGATAGGCAATGCACTCCGTGATAAAATGAATTCAGACTATCTTACTTGCTTTTATGAAATGTCAGCATACATTTCAAAATATTTAGATACATCACAAGAAAAAGATCACAAACTCGTGAGAGCTTTATTAGAACTAATCGAGCAGGATCAAAGCATTCTTCCGGAGCAACCCTTCCGGATGTGCCCAAATGGTAAAAGCCTCACCAAACGTGAAATGGCAGATGTTTTCGTTATTAATATCCCAGCGTTTCTTTTAGGTGTTCTTCTTTTCACTCTATCTGAGATCACCGACAATCGTATAGGAAAGGATACATATGATGTTTGGTGTCCTGCCAGCGAAACGAAGCGTACAAGAAGATATTATCAGGGACACATGGGTGAGGCAATTACCCGCACATTAATATTTGACAACAGTTTCGAGTTCGCAGCAGATCAGGAAAAAGAATTACCTGTCACTGAAACCTTGACAGGAGAAAGCAAAAAGCACCCTCTACCGAGAGTGCCTGCACCTGAGAATATTGTGGAAACAGAGCGTAGATATGTTAATGCTCTTCTTGATGTTTATCGTGAAAAAACAGGTGAACCTGATTTATCACTCGACAGCCTTCCGACTCATCCTAATCTAAAAGAGCATCTCAAGCGGCAGCGTGATGATTATTACGATGCAGAAATGCTGCGTAGAGGAACGCGGGATATTTACAGTGATGACGGAGAGGAATACTTTAACCTCTTTTTAGATGAGGTGCTGACAGGTGTGATAGACATATATGAAGCTGATTATCCCTCTGGCTATGCTCGTCTGGGTGCAGTACTGGCAGCTGCATCGCAAACTAGTACAGAAAAGTGTGTAATTAGCCGTGAAACTCTTTGGGTGGGTAACCATGAAAAAAAAGGGGCTTGCCATATCCTTGTGAACAGACAAAAACTTAATGGGTGGGTGTAATTTTGCTAAGAATATTCAATAGTGAATTTGAGAATGAACTACGTCTTATTCTTCTGATCGACACGTTTCCAAAGCCACAAAATGCTGACATGATCTACGCTGCCGATTTTATGGTAACCTATGGTCAAGTATTTGGGATTGCCAATCACAACCTTAACGGTGAAAATTTGTATAAATTCAGCGAGTTTATATCAAGACGTTCGCTGGTGAAAAAGGTTCTGAAGGAGTTGACTTTCAACGGATATACAAAGCCTCTTTCAACATCCGTTGGTATTGTGTACCAGCTAACCACCGAAGGAGAACGGTTGAGCAGATCGCTGGACAGCGATTACGCAAAGGAATACCGTACAACGGCATTTAGCGTGATTAAGTATATCGGCAGAAAGTCGGAACGAACACTGATAGCTGAAATCAATAAAATGGCTGCTGTATCACTGAGGGGGACGGATCAATGAGCAGGTTCTTTGTAAAAGACATCACCGTTTCAGGAAGCACTCAAAATGTCGCAGTATCCAAAATTGAATTTGAGGACGGTGTGAACATTGTACACGGACCGTCAAATACTGGAAAATCATACATTCTCGGCTGCCTAAACTTTATGTTTGGTGGCAAGGATACTCCTTTTTCTAAAGTAGACACCAACTATGATGTAGTTGCAATCACATTTGTTTCAGATGAAGGAAAGCGTGTATGCTGCAAGAGGATGATTGTCGAAGGGAAAAAGAAAGAGACAGGCAGTAATTTAATAGAATTCACGTATTCAGATATACCAGAGTTTCCCGTTGGCGATTACTATGTTAACAGTGAAAAGAAGAACGCAAGGCCGTATTCGAAATTTCTTTTGTTTCTTCTAGGTATAACGCAAACACCACAGATTATCAGCACAAAGAAGCGTGAGACCAACGCTCTTTCGCTCCGGACTATTTTTCAGTTTTTCTATCTTGATGAAGACAATATTTTCAAAAAGGACACCGTGTTTTACCCAAATCATACTTTTGTAAAACCAGTAGCAGTAATTATGTCACTTGTCTATCTCTTGGAGGCACAGGATTTCTCCCAGGAAGTCCCGGCAGAATCTGAGAAGGAACGCGAAGAGAGAAAAATACAAAAGGCGGGTGTTATCTCTTATCTAAAGGACAAACTTAAGAAATACACCGATCAGCGTACTGAATTACAAAAAATGAAAGAGCAGATTGGCAACGAGGATATTGAGAGCAAGATACAGGATATCCTCGCTGAAATCGTTGAAATTGAAAATGCCATTACAGAAGCAAACGAAAAATGCGGCCAAATACTGGAACAGATTTTTGAAATCACACCTCGACTGGAAGAGATACGCCTTCGACGAGAGCGTTTCCGCATCCTCCATACACAGTACGATTCCGATATAAAACGACTTCAGTTTATTTCAAACGGGGAGTCAAAGCGTGGAGAGGTGCAACGTTCCGCCAAATGTCCATTTTGTAATCATGATATGGACCTACCGCAAAAAGAGCAGGTCTTGTATTCCGAGGCAATCAGCATTGAACTTGAACGAGTAAAAGCACAGGTGCAGGACTTGGAGCTGGCGGAAAGAGATACCGATACAGAAATACAAGAGATGGAGAAAAAATCGGCCAATCTTAATAGTCAGTACCAGCAGCTTAAGGAACTTATTGAGAAACGTCTACAGCCAAGGGCTGCAAAACTGGCTGTAACAAAGGAGTCATATCAGAACTGGTTCCTTTTACAGCAAAAACTATATACATTTGATTTCATCACACAGGAATACAATGATGAGATAATCACGAAATCTCTGGAAACAGAGGAGAGAGTGACAGATATTGATCCGATGCAAAAATTCCCTGTCAGTCTGTGGGAAGCATTGAACAAGGCGTTCCAAGAAAAGGTGAGAGCGTGTGGGTATCCCAATAATCCTACCGCCCGAATAGACAAGGATTCGCTTGATGCAGTTGTAAATGAAAAAGCGAAAGCGAATGAGGAAAAGGGGTATCGTGCATTTTTGAACACAATCATGCTCTTTAATCTTATGAAGCTACTCGAAAGCAATGGCAAGCATTCACTTCATATGCTTTTCCTTGACTCTCCGATTCTCTCTTTGAAGGAAAAAAAAGGAAAGGTGGATGAAAATGAACTCGCAACGCCCGGAATGAAAGAGTCCCTGTTCAAATACATCATCAAACACTGCGGAGAGAATCAGGTCATTATTTTTGAAAACGAGTTGCCTGCAAATGTTGATTACGAAGCAGCACATCTCATTCCGTTCACTAAGGATGATGATGGGCGATATGGTTTTCTATATAGTGTTCGTGATGCTGATTTTTAATGGGAATTTGAAATAGGAAAACCGCCTCTGTCTGTAATCTCCTATCATCAAATTATGAAAAGTGCAATTGCAACACGCCATCTGAGGTCTACCATATACCGTTGATTGAACAATCCAGTTGTATGTGGTCGTTTGATATGTAAGGAAAAAGCCGCTAATATTAATCTAATGGCGGCTATTGGAATTAACAATTTATTTTAGCTTATCCGCATTTTTGACCTCCGCATAATTAATATACGATAGCACACTCTTATCGTGCTAGGCATAATAAATAACATGATCGTGAGGAATCCGTTAGTATGTTTATTGTGAAGAATATACTTAAAAGAATCTGTGGATTTTGGAACAAAAAAAAGCACCGAGTTACTGATGCGTTTTTTGATTTAGCTCCTGTAGATGAGATTACGAACGGCGATGAATCTATTAATGCATTGGATTATGCACTTAAGAATTCTAAAATATATAACATTGCGTTAACCGGTCCATACGGATCCGGAAAGAGCAGTATTATTGATGCTTATTTGAAACAAAAAATGACAAAACAAAAAATCAGGAGCCGTATTCTTCGTATTTCAATGGCATCTTTTACTGGATTAACAGATAATCCACACAATAAACCAGATTCTTCTGCAAGTGATAACAATGATGTCAACCTAAAAATTGAACAAGGCATATTCAAGCAATTGTTTTATAAAGTGAAATCCAATAAAATTCCGCAAAGTCGTTATCGTAAACTGCATAAAATAAACTCGTGCTCAATTAGTTTATATCTTGGGGCAGTTATTCTTATTTTGCTCCTTCTTATCTATGTTTTCAAAAAAGATGCTTTGGTTTCATGTGTTGAAAAAGTTCAAGAAGCATTCAACTGAATTCCAATTCCAAAAAAGACGGCAATTATATCTAGTGCTGTCTTCCTAATTATGATTGATGTTTTACTCTCTAAAGCGATTTCAGTTATCATTTCCAAAGTAAAGGTTACTGGTTTATCAGTAGGCGATGCAGCGAAAATATCTGTCGACCATAACGATATTGATTCATCCTTAGACAAGAATAATGATGAAATTATGTACTTCTTTGAAGCAAGCAAATACGACATTGTCTTTTTTGAAGATATAGACAGATTCAATAATGCGGAGATTTTCACGAAGCTTAGAGAACTGAATTTTCTGTTGAATCACAATGATAACATTAAAAGAAGGATCCGGTTTGTATATGCAGTAAGAGAAGACATGTTTGAAGGAACCAATAGAACAAAATTTTTTGACTTTATCATCCCTGTGATTTCTGTAATGAATTCCACAAATTCAGGCGATGTGCTTTTGAAAATGCTAAGTCAAATTAAACAAACAGGAATTGAGCATGGACTAACTCAAGAGTATATTCTGGATATTTCTCCTTATATATCCGATATGCGAGTTTTGAAAAATGTTGTAAATGAATTCATTATTTATAAACGCACACTTCAAGCTAGTCAAAAACTCGATCTTGAAGATAAGAAGATGTTTGCAATGATAATATTTAAAAATCTCTATCCAAAAGACTTTGCTGATATTCAATTTGAAAGAGGAATTATCAAAGATGCATTCAATGGATTATCCGCAGCAAAATCCGATATAGCCGAAAGTAAAAAAATTTCAATCTCTGAAAAACAAACTAAAATCGAATCTATAAAGCAGGAAAGTCTAACTAGTGTAAGAGAATTAAAATCAGCAATGCTATCAGCATTGTGCAATTGGACTGGAGTGGTTACAAACCTTAGTGGTAACTCTGGAATTGTTGCAAGTGTCACGATACTGGATGATGATTTTGACATTCAAAAGTTAATTGATGGACAGTATCTTCAAGTAACATATAAGTCCTATGATAGCGGCAATTCAAAGTCCCTTAAAATTAACAACGACACTTTGAAAGAATACTGTTGTCGCATTAAAGAAAAAGAATTATTTACAGTCGATAAAGAAACGCAACTTCATAATGAAATTGAAATGCTCAAAAAGGACTTGTATAGCATTGAATCTTTAAATGCTGTTGGAATGCTTCATAAATATTCTGAATTCCTCGATGATAACAAAAAAATAACGTTTCTTCATAAGAATCCTTTTTTATTGTTTGCTATACGAAGAGGATACATTGATGAAACCTACGCTAATTACATAAACTATTTCCAAGGAGAAAGCCTTACAAGAGAAGACATGAACTTCATTCTTTCAATTAAAAATCATAGGGCATTAGAACCTACTCATTCACTTACGAGAATTGATCGAATTGTGAACCAATTACAAGTTTTTGAATTCAAGCAACGTGAAGTACTAAATTATTCATTACTGGAGGAGTTACTTTCAAAGCAAACTCAAAGTTATTCAGATAAAATAGATGCTTTTCTTTCACAGTTCTCTGATGAGGATGACGTATATTGGAACTTTATAGAATCATTTGTGCAAGAAACAGACTATCAAGATCGCTTTGTTATGCTTTTAACTAATAATTGGAATGGAATCTGGGAATTCATTTATCGTAATCCATCAATATCAGATGACAAAAAGGCATTTTACCTTGCTCTAATCTTGCGGAATGCAACGATAATACGAATAAAAGAAATGGATTCAAACAAATCCATCTCTAATTATATGACTAATCATGAAGATATTCTTGTGAAACTATCATCTCTTGATAAAAGTAACGATATCAAGGTGGATGAAACAAAAATAATTGAAGTTATTTCAGAATTAAACATCAAATTTGAGAATTTGAATACAAATGGTGTGCCGTCAATTATACTGGATTATATTTATGAAAACAACTACTATATTATTAATCAGCGAATGATTTACTGCATTGTGAATTTTAGAGATAGTTCCAAAGTTGAGACCCTTTCAACGCAGAACTATACTACGATTTTAGCAGTTGGATATGAACCGTTGATCACAAATATTCATGACCATTTTCTAGATTATGTTCACAACATTGTCTTATCTGATACAAATACTGATGAAAAAGAGGATGCCGTGTGTAGTGTTCTGGAAAAATGTATTGATGATCTAGATACTTGTGTTCATGTGATTGAACATGAAAAGATATCATTTGAAAGCTTTGAAGATTGTTGTGGTTATTTATTAGAGCAAAATGAATCGGCAGTAAGAGTTTTGTGGGATGTTTTACTAAATAGAAATAAAGTTTCCTCGACATGGGGAAATGTAATAAAGTATTGGGATGCTTTTCAATTCACACAAGAACTCGAAACTTTTATCGAGAAGAATGCCTACAAACTGCTTGCAGATTCGCGGCCGATTGAATCAGAAGAATTTATTAGAAGCTTTATTACGTCTGCGATCAGTGTAGATGCATTTAGAATTCTGATTCTTAAAATTGGACATGTAGATATGGATGTCGACTTTTCTGAAATATCTGAAGAGCATATGACTGTTCTAATCGACTCAAACCTGATAAGTTTTTCAGCTGATTCTTTCCAACGCTTATCAAAGTTTCATCCGTCGCTTAATATTGTATTTATTTCAAAACATCAAGATGAGTTTGTTAATTGCATTGACAGTATTGAGATATCTAGCTCACTGTTTGAAGTGTTGTTGCAATCAAATGAGATTTCTTCTGAAACCGCAAATGCTGTAGTGAGAAAATTCGGCGAAAGTTTCATAACAGAATCCTGTATCCAAATAATTATCTCAAAGCGATACAAAATTACAAAGCAAATTTTTCATGCAGCATGGAATTTGGATTTATCAGATGAAGAGAAAGTATCGTTGATGATATATTCGTTACAACTTTTAGAAGCTGATGATTTTGAGATGTGTTTTTCTTCACTTCCAAATCACTTTCCAGAATTTTCTTCTAGAACCAACCATCTTACTAAAATACCAAATACAGAGCAAAATTTAAGTATTGTTCGTCGTCTCAAAGAGGTGGAATATATAACAAGCTTTAAAGAAATAAATTCTGATAAAGCAGATAGAAAAAGCTTGTTCACACGGGAACCTCAAGGCGTATTATGCTGCAGAATAAAACAAAAGGCTTGACTAAAAAATAAGCCTTTTGACTAATTAGAAGGGCAGAGTTACTAGATAGTAGCATTCAACTAACCCAAGAGTGCATTTAGTGATAATAATGCATTCAGTTATCGCTTCTCTCTTTGATCAAGTAATTATATGGCAAGACACAATAATTATGACGCGAGAGACTTTTTAAAGACATTGTTTACATCGTTACATGTTAGCCTGTGTATACCGGCACAGTAACCGCACTTTTGCCGGACAAGAACCGCATCTCACCAAGTGCAATAATTTTAGACGAATGAACAATTAAGTGGATCTTTTCGTGGTGAAAAGATCTTTCAAAGTTTGTACAGATAAATCTGGTGTTCCGTAATATTCAAACGCACAAACACTTGAAGCGAAACTGGGTAACTCTCTGGAGGCAATAGACAAAAACCTTCTATTGCGAGATGATTGCCACATTCATCGATAGGGTAATATTTTGATCCTTTGTTCTAAATATGAAGGCCTAGTTCTCGTAAGAAAACCTGATCACCATGTTAAGCGGATGAAAAGATATTATACTATTCGTAAATAATCGTAACAAAAGGAAGTGTAAATCATGGGTGCGATTTCAAAAAATGACAGAATGACAATTCATTATGTGTGGTTTGAGGATTATGGTCCCTATTATAAACAAGGCATCAACTTATCTTCAAAATACAACTTCACATATTGTCTTGATAATAATAAGGTATATTATATTGAGAATAACGATGCTTATGTAGAAAACTTTTGCGGCGATAATATTGATTGTACGGCTATTGTCGGCATGAATGGAACAGGCAAAACGATGCTGTTAAGATTTCTATTAAGTTTGCGAAATAACGATCTTATACAAACTCCATGTGTGATAGTTGTTAAAATCAACTCTGAATTTCTGGCATTGAAATATGCTTGGAAAAAAACTGATAATTCTGAGCGAATGATTGAATGTACCCAAGTATCAATAGATGGAATTTCAAACAATGTAAAGTTAAATAGTGTACAATTGGGCCAGCGATTCCCGTTAAGTGAAAAAACTCGTTTTATTTATCTAACAGAAATGTTTAATCAATATCAATATACCCGAAGTGATTATGATGGTGGAAAAGATCTATCGTTTGCTCATATGCTTCATGATCAAACGATGTATGGAGATGAAGAAAAACAGACGCCCAACCCCATCGTTAGATATGTACATAGGATGGTAGATTGGCAGCTTGATTTTTTTAGTAATGGACGGAAATATGCAGAGCAGTTTAATATTCATTATCCGGATCATATCTATATTCGGTTTAACTATGATCCTGATGCTTTCTCTAATTGGTATATTCTGACCCATAGAATTGAAAATGGATCACCTCAAGAATTCGATAGACTGAAAAGCGAAGCAACTCAAATGCAGAATGCCTTAATATCAATAGATGATTCAAAAGAACAGATTGAATTTGTTAAAGATCAATGTGCGAATGCTGTTTTTCAGAATATTTATTCTGCACTTTTCTTTGTAATTAGCCCAAATGATGAAGGAAAAAAAGTGTTTGCTACACTAAAGCAAATTGCTGCGAATCAACGAAATGCATGGGATGCAGTCTATGAATTGCTTGAACAAAATCAAGACTTACAGAACATCAATGCTAAGGCATATATGAACTTTATGGATTGTTTCAAGCAAACTCTCTATGACAAAAGTGTAATAGTCGAGATTGATAATATGGGAAATAGACATTTAAGCATTTCGACCGATGACATGACAGTCGTAGAAAACTATTATAATCTATATCGCAGATGTGTAAGATCGGCAGATTTTCTTTCTTTTTCTTGGGGGCTATCGTCTGGAGAAGCTCTGTTGTTAAATCAGTTTGGCAAATTATTAAAGCTTCTTCGTAAAGATGAGCGTAACAATTACTATTTGAGCGATGATTTTTGTAAACCAATTTCCAATGCCGTTATAATGCTAGATGAAGCAGAGGTTGCATTTCATCCTGAGTGGCAGCGAGTATATTTTGATTCCATGCTTAATTTTATCACGAAGAACATTTGTGATGCAGGAACCCATGTTCAAATCATTATTGCCACCCATTCCCCAATCATCCTTTCAGATATTCCGAGACAGAATACAGTCTTCATTCAGTTAAATCGCGAAAGAAAGACTATTACAGTTGACGGGCTAGAAACATTTGCAGCGAATATCTATAGTTTGTATAAAAATGCATTTTTCCTCAATAACAGCATGATTGGTTCATTTGCAGAAAAGAAACTGAAAGAACTGGCTCATGATATTCAAAACATGGATAAAACTGGAGATAACAGAATAAAACAACGAATATTTCTGATTGGAGATGAATATATAAAGTCGCAATTTCTCAGGATGTATCATCAAAAAATGGATGAAGAAACAAATATAGAGTCTCTTCAAAGGCGCATTAAGGAGCTTGAAAATCAGGTGAGCAAGCTGAGACAAAATATGCAATCCGGGAAGGAGAATCATGAATGAATCAGCTAACATGGCATTTTGGTTTTGCAAATCCGGATGCTGCAATAAAACTAGACACAACAGGCTGGTTGATTCAGAATGATCAGTCGAAATTGGCAGATGACTATGCAGAAAATGTTATAAAACATCTTCAAAGATTGCTGGTAAATAAGAAGAAAGGAAAAAAGAAAAAGCTCAGAAATTTGATCAGGGAACTAGAGTCTGCACTTGGATTAGAAGAGTATGATTTAATTTTCAAAGATGAAATAAAATTCACGGAAGAAGCAACTTTAAGACTCCGTCAATTGTTTCGTGGACATATCCTTGAATTGAAGGAGGCAGATTGGTTTAAACATTACTTGCTATCTAAAGAATTGCGTATTGAGACAAAGTGCCTTGCAGGGCTGTTTGATTATGATAATTGGAAAGCAATGCAGGAATGGAGAAGAAAACTCTTAGTAGCAACTGGTGTGACAATTTGTCCATATTGTGATCGACAATATATTACCTCTTTTGATTCTGATGTGAATATTAAGAAATCTTCAAACCTGAAAACACTTGCAACACTAGATCATTTCTATGTGAAATCCAGATACCCGTTGTTTGCGCTTTCTTTATTCAATTTCATACCGGCATGTTATGGGTGCAATTCAGTAATACGAGGAAATCAGGATTTGAAGCTATACCCCTATCAGTTTGGATTTGATCAAATTACACATTTCGCAGTAAGACCGCAAATACCAAAAGATCAACCTCCAGCTTTTCTAACCGATCTTCTTGTTGATTTTATTCTTGAAAAAGATGATGTATCTTTTAAGCTAGAGCAGTCATTATTTGAACATCTGCCTAATTCTGTTCGTAAGGAGGATGTCCAAAACGATATTAACATTCTTCGGCTGAATGAAGTATATGCAGTTCATCAAGATTATGTACGCGAATTAATGATTATCCGCCGATTCTATGAAAACTCCGAATATCGTTCTGCCATTTCCGATTTGCTCGGCAAAGCAATTGGAACAGAGGATATAGCATATCCTGTCACAATTGAAAAACTAAGATCATTCCTTATTGGCGGCGATTGGCTTCATAATCCTGAAGAAGCAAGTATTCCCTCAAGGCGTCCTTTAGCAAAACTTACAAATGCAATTTTACAAGATGATTATACATTACTATTCCCTGAAAAGATTCAGAAGAATGAAATTAATAATACACTTTAGTACACGCTGATACTTTATAATGAACGGTAAATAGCTCATGAAGAAAAGCCACCATTGAACAATCAATAGCGGCTTTAGAGGAGTCTATATGGTAGTAATGTCAGGATCAGCACATGACGCATTCTTAGGCCTGGCCATCTCCCAACTTTGCAAGCGGGATTTTTGACGTATTTTCGTAATTTTCACAATATATCCTTTTTGTATGCTTTAGACATTTGAACGCCTCGGTCATGTTGATGCTCGGCATCCCGGATAAGTATGCGATGGAGCGCGGCGGTTGGTCGAGCAACGGTGTTCTGAAATCGGTGTATCAGCATACATTCTCCGCAGAACGCAAGCTGATTGATGAGCGAATCGATGGTTTCTTCAATGACTTGTTGAGGGGTTGAGTACCCTCTCTACCCCCAAAAGTTCCCTGTCAGTTCACTTTTTTGAAAAACTGTTCTTGAAAAGCTCGCTAATACGATAGGTTTTGGAATGTGTCGAGGGGCGCTGCCCCAAACCCCGCTTAAGGGCTACTAGCCCTTAAGAATCCCGTTTTTTATGCATGGATAGAAGAAAGCCGCCAAATGCGCGTAATTGCGTCTGTTTGGCGGCTTCGTTCTATTTGCTTCATTTGATATAAATTGAATCGTGCAAAATGAAAAGAGTAAAACGCAAGCCGCTCCCGTTTACGAAAATAGGAGCGGCTTTTTCTACATTCACATAAAAACGGGATTCCAAAGGGTCAGTGACCCTTTGGCGGGGTTTGGGGACGGAGTCCCCATTCTAAATCCATCGGAGATACCGCTCTCTCACCCGAGCTTGTCGATGATCTTTGCGATGAACTGCAGGATCAGCGTGGTATCGGCGCCGGTGTATTCACGGTCGCCGTTGCAGTCGGCATTGATCTTGCCCTCTGCGCTGATTGCCGCCTTGCTGTCCTCTGCGATGAATCGCGCGAGCAGCACGGCATCCGAAACATCGACATTGCCGCTGCAGTTGACATCGCCGGGCATCGGGGTGAACGCCGCGGTGACAGTTGTCTCCGGAGCGGTTTCCGGTGCGGCGGTTACGGTGGTTGTGGCGGTTGTTTCGGTTGTGGTGGTGACCGGCGCGGTTGTTGTTGTGACGGCGGTTGTCACCGCAGGGCCTTCCGGCTGGAGCAGCACCGTATAATTAATGCAGTTGCCGTTCATATTGTTGCTGCCGAGCAGGACGGTCTCACCGGCGCGGAACAGCTTTTGATAGATCGCGAACACAACCTCATTGCTGCAAACCGCGGTCTGATCGGTGCGGGTGTAGTCGCTGAGCCACGGCGGCGTTTTGCCTGCATCCTCGACTCTGGTATCGAGCGCGATGCTGACGGTGATATCCTGCGCTGCGGTGAATTCGGCGTAATCGCTGAACACATTTTTCGCGTTGCAGGGCGTGATGATCTGTTCGGCGCCGTTCAGGGATTCGGGCAGCGCGGCGAAGGTGAAGTCGCGGTCGCCGTAGACTTGTGAGCCGACCTTTGCGTTATCTGCGAGCACCCAGTCATTCGGATAGGCGGTATCTGCAATCAGCAGATTCCGGAACAGTCTGCCGTTGACGGGCAGCGCATCTTTGCCGAAGACGAAGCTGTCCGCGTTGAGCAGATAGCCCGAGCCGCCCGTAAATCTGATATAGAGATTGTGCTGACCGGTGAGCGCCGGAATCGTCCACGAAACGGTCTGATAGTCATCGTAGCCGCTCGTGCCCGCAAACTGCACGGATGCATCGGGCGAGCCGGAGATGCCGTCGAGATAGAGCTCGATGCCTGCCGCATTGCCCGAGAGCACAGCGCTCAGAGAGCGGGCGCCCGTGCCGAAATCGACCTTGCGGAACATGATATAGTCGCCGTTTTCGACAAAGCCGATGTTCGCGCCGCCGGATGCGGATTCGTTCTCCTCGGTCTGGACGCCCTCCTGCGAGAGATAGGATTCCGCTTCAATGGTCTCGAACGCGGAGACCGCTTCGACCGTTTCGACATCGGTCGGGGAGGTTTTCACAACGCCTGAGGGGAATGCATTGACTGTCAGATCGTTGAGGTAATACTCGATGTTCATGTAGCCCTGACCGCAGTAGTCGCCGCGGTAATCCTCGGGATCATTCGGATCGAGCCCGCGCGCGAGCTCCCATGCATCGTCCATGCCGTCGCGGTCCTTGTCGGTGATCTCCGGCGTGTTGACCGCGGCAGGATACTGATAGGTCACGCCGCACTTGATGTTGTATTTGGTAAGATTCGCCTCGGAGCTGTCGAAGGCTGCGGTGCCGCTGCACTGACCCGTGCCGTTTTTCGCATCTGCTGCGCACTGCCGGTCGATCGCGGTGCGTTTTTCCGGCGTGATGCCGTTGCCTGCAAAGCTGACAACATGGTCAAAGGATGCCGCCGCGCTTTCGCAGGTGGTCGCGGTCGAGAGATTTTCGCCGTCCACAACGGTCTGGAACGCGGTGCCGCTGTAGAGGTTGTTCTTCGTGATGCCAATGCTCTCCTTGACGGTGACGCCCGCCCAGTTATCGCCGGTGATGCCGTTGACGGAGCCGTCCTTATTGAACATGCGGTTGCCCTGACAGAACACCTTGAAGTTCTGCGGGCTGGTCGTGCTGTCTACATACATCCAGTGATAGCCGCCCGTGGTAGAGTTTCCGGCTTTCAGCGTGTTGTTGACATAATTGAGGTGCCCGATTGTGCCGTAGGCGGTCTGATAGCCCCAGTCATAGATGACATTGTTCGTGAAATCGGCGGTTTTCTGCTGCGGGACCTTGCCGCGGAAGTTGCGCGAGACATTGTGGATAATGAGATTGTGGTCGAAGGTGAGCCAGCCGTTTCCGAGCATGATGCCGAAGCCGTGCAGACCCTTTTTGTGTCCGCCCCACGAATCCGCCGGACCGAGCACGGAATACTGCACTGTGTAATACTCATTGTTCGAGTAGAGACCCCACTGTTCATCGGTTGTCCAGCCCATTGAGCAGTGGTCGATGATTGAATTGGAGCCCTTTGCGCCGCCCCATGCGTCATTGCCGGAGCTGGTCGCTGCATAGGGACCGGGGCGCGAGCTGATAAACCGGCAGATGATATTGTCGCCGGACATGCCCATTTTGTAGTTTTTCAGCGTGATGCCCGAACCGCCCGGCGCCGTCTGACCGGCAATGGTGACATTGCTCGAGCAGAGGATATTGCCCTTGAGCTCGATTGTGCCGCTGACATCAAACACGACGATTCTGCCGGATTTGCTGACCGCATCGCGGAAGGAGCCCTCGCCGCTGTCATTGAGATTCGTGACATGGTAGACCTCGCCGCCTCTGCCGCCGGCTGCATATTTGCCTGCACCGACAGCGCCCGGAAACGCAAGCAGCTTTGCCGCAGCGGCGGATTCCATCTGCAGCGGGAGCATGCCGCCCGCCGCGGAAAGCATCACAGCGCATGCCGCGAGCATTGATGTGAGCTTTTTATATCTCTGTTTCATCGGATTTCATCCTTTCCCCGTAAATCAGATCAGTGCGGATATTCCGCTTTTGTTTATCATATCACAATCTGCATGTGCCGTCAATCACGATTCCGCGAATCTTTATGTCAGATTGTGTTTTTCTGAAGATTCCGTGAAGATCCCGTGAAATCGCGCCGGATTTCACATAACTGTCACGGCTGCTGCGTATAATAGCATTAACGCCTGCTCAGACCGTGTGCGAGATTCGCACGCAGATAAAAGATCTGAAGCAGGCGTTGTCAATTTCATAAAGTGCCGATGTTCCGCATTCCATCAGTATTTTCTCAGGTTTTCTCCTCAAACACGGTGCCGCGCAGCAGATCCTTCCGATCCGGCTGCTGCGCCGCCGCTGAAAATTCCAGCGTGCGCGGCGTGCCTTCATAATAGGTTGCGTGATAGATAAAGCCGTCCAGAAAGACGATTGCGGCATCGCCCCAGCTGTTCTGAACAGTGGAATCATAGGTCGCCGCATAGATGTTGTAGAGGCAGCTGCCCGTCCGGACGCCGTCCTCGCCGTTATAGGTGACAGAGCATGACTCCCTGTCAAAAATGACCGTCTCGTGCAGTCTGCCGTTTTTGGAGGTGCGCAGTTTCCATGTGCCGAACAGTCCGGATTTGAGCGTGCCATCTGCAGGGACATAGTTCTCGAATGTCAGCGGCAGAATTTTGCTGTCATTTTTTGCGGTTGCCGTCTGCAGGATTTTGCCGCAGTCCTCAAGCATATCCGAGAACTCCATTTTCAGGACGCCGTTTGAGGGATCAATGCGCCGCGGGAAGACCGCACAGGCGTATTCATCGCCGGAGACGCCGAGCACCATTGCCGGCAGCGGCGATTTGCATGCGACATCCGCAGCGGAGCGAAACTCGATACTGAACAGCGTGCTCGAAGCGTTCGCGCGTTCAAAGCAGGCAAGGCAGTAGACCGTTGTGCCGCGGATCAGAAAGCGCGATTCCCAGTCCTTCGGGAAGGTCAGGCTGAATTCGCCGCTGCGGAAATCCCAGCGGTAGCCGTCTTCGGTCTCGGTGATCTGTGAGCTGTCATCCGCAACCGGTACAACAGAGCCGTCATGGAGCGCAACGGAACCGGGTGGGATTTCCGGTGCATCCTCCTGCTTTTTTCCGCAGCCTGTCAGACACAGCGCAGCGAGCAGGAGCGCGCTCAGCACGCACAGAAATCGGTTCATATCGAAGCACCCCCTTGAGAAATCAGCAGCGCGGTATTGTGATATATATGGTATCAGTATAGCATGAAAACCGAAATCTGTCAAGCTTGCGCCGGATTTCTGTCAGATGTGTACGGTCAGTCGGCAGAGCCGACAGCCGTTATTCTATAGTTGCCGGAGAACCATGTTCCAATGTAACGCAATGGACTGACCGCGCAGTGCGCGGTTCCGATTGTCTACAGCTGTCGGAGAACCATGTTCCAATGTAACGCAATGGGCTGAGGATATGCAATACCCGGTAATCACAGCGCACAGCCGACGATCAATCAAAATCGTCCGCGCAGCGGACACCGCAATTTCTCATTTCTCATTTCTCGTTTCTAATTTCAAAAGCGCTCTTGTGTTTTGCAGGAGAATATGCTATAAGCGGGCAGCGCCCGCCTGCATTGATCTAAAGCACTCCGCAAGAAGACCGTTTCACAAAAGATTCCTTCTCTCCGGTTGCTTTTTACGTTATAATATGCTATAATATAACATCAAATCACATCAGAAAGGATGTGCCCGAAGATGCAATACCGGAAGCTCCGGAACGGCGAGCCGGTCTCGCTGCTCGGCTATGGCTGCATGCGCTTTACCAAGAGCAGCGGCAAGGTCATCATGGAGAAGGCGGAGCGCGAGGTCATGCAGGCGATCCGCTGCGGCGTCAATTATTTTGATACGGCGTATGTCTACCCCGGCAATGAGGAGGCGCTCGGAAAGATTCTCGAGAAGAATCACTGCCGCGATAAAATCAAGATCGCCACAAAGCTGCCCTATTACCTTGTCAAATCACCGGAGGCGATCGACCGCTTTTTCAGGGAGCAGCTTGCCCGCCTGCGGACGGATTATATCGACTGCTACCTGATCCACATGCTCAGCGATGTCAAATCGTGGGAGCGCATGAAGGCGTTTGGCATCGAGGAATGGATCGCCGCGCGCAAGCGTGAGGGCAGCATCCGGCAGATCGGTTTCTCGTTCCACGGCAGCACGGATACCTTCACCGCGCTCATCGACGCCTATGACTGGGACTTCTGCCAGATTCAGTATAACTATCTCGATGAGCACACGCAGGCAGGGCGCCGCGGCTTGCAGTATGCGGCGAAAAAGGGGATTCCGGTCATTATCATGGAACCGCTGCGCGGCGGCAGGCTCGTGACGAATCTGCCGGCGGATGCGAAAAAAGCAATCGCGGAATATCCCGTGAAGCGCTCGCCTGCGGAATGGGGACTGCGCTGGCTCTGGGAGCAGCCGGAAGTGACCTGCGTGCTCTCCGGCATGAACTCCATGCAGATGCTCAAAGAGAATGTCCGCATTGCACATACCGTGCGGGCAGGGGAGTTCACCGCGCAGGATCATGCGCTGATCCGGCAGGTGCGCGATGCGATCCGGCGCGCGGCAAAGGTCGGATGTACGGGCTGCGGTTACTGCATGCCGTGTCCGCACGGCGTTGATATCCCGACAGCGTTCGGCTGCTATAACAAGATGTTCCTCGAGCGGAAGAATTCGGTGCGCCGCGAGTATTTTCAGGTGACATCGTTCAAGAAGGACCGCAGCGATATGACGCAGTGTGTCGGGTGCGGCAAATGTGAGCGGCACTGTCCGCAGCATATTGAGATTCGCAGGGAGCTGAAAAACGCAGAGAAGGCATTGCTCCCCGCGCCGGTCAAGCTGATTTTTACCGTTGCGAACAGGATCGCGAATTTCCGCGGGTTTGCTCCGCGGGGGAGGGAATAAGGCGCCTCCGACGGATTCGAGTTGAGGGCTCCGCCCTCAAACTCCCGCTCGGGATATTATCCCCAGACCCCATTTTATATCTATGGATAGAAGGAAGCCGCTGAATCAACGCATTTACGTCGATTCAGCGGCTTATTTATATTCCGGTATAAAAGCGGGATTCCAAAGGGATCCCTTTTGGCGGGTTTGGGCAGAGCCCATTATAAATCCATCGGAGATACCGATTCAATCAGTGATTCCTTAGAGGTCAATGAGCTTGGCGATGTACTTCAGGATCATGATGACATCGCTGCTGCCGGGCTTGCCGTCGCCGTCGCAGTCCGCATTCAGCTTGCCGGTCTCGCTGATCTTTACCGTGGAATCCTCTGCGCTGAACCGTGCCAGCATAACCGCATCGGAAACATCGACATTGCCGCTGCAGTTGACATCACCGCGCAGCGTCACAGCCGCCGGTGCATCCGTGACAGTGACCGTCTCCGTGGTTGTGGTTTCGGTTGTGGTTTCGGTTGTGGTCTCGGTGGTGGTTGTTGTCTCCGTGGTGGTGGTGAGCTCGGTTGTGGTTGTGGTCTCGACCTTGCGATGCACCGCAAACGCAGTATAGTTTACACAGTTCGCGGACTGTCCGTTTGCGCCGAGTATCATGCTCTGACCGGCGTCGAGATCCTTTGTCCAGCAGACGAACTGCTCGCCGTTGCTGCTCTCCACTGTGACTGCGGTTTTCGTCCAGCCGGAAAGCCATGCGGGAGCCGGATCGACGCGCGTATCAACAGCGACATAGATCGTGACCGGTTCATCTGCGGTGATCTCCGCAAGATCGCTTGTGACGGTCTTTGCGTCGCAGGCTGTCCGGATCAGCTCGGAACCGGAAAGCTCTGCCGGCAGATTTGTAAGCGTATAGGCGCGGTCACCGAAAATCGCGGTGCCGTTCTGCGCCGGATACATCAGATCCCAGCTTTCGATATGATCGGCATCGAGCACCTTCATCGTGCGGATCAGGGTGCCTCTGAACGGGCGGACTACCGGCTCAAGTTCCCACTGCTGATCGCGCTCGCCGTTGCACTGCCACTGCAGCACGTTGACGCCCTCCTCCTTTTTGCCGCTGTCCACGCCGAGGCAGCTCTTATCCGAGGAGGTCTGCGTGCGCAGCTCATAGGTGCCGTCACCTGCGCCGTAGAAGGCGAACAGATCGCCCTTTGCATCCTTGCGGATCGAGATGTTTGCGCCGTTTTCGCCGGTCGCGCCGTCCACATCGAGCAGATAATAGCTCTCGTTAAAGAAATCGTTGTTCTCGTTATCCGCATAGAGCATGTAGTGCCCGTTGACGGGTTCGAGTGTCCAGAGCAGTGCGCTGCTCTTGGCGGTCTGGACGATGTTTGCGCCGTCCGCGACTGCGCCTTCAGCGCCGAGATACAGTCCGCTGTTCACATTGCGGATGTAGTAGGATTTGGAGGCGTCGATTTCGGTCAGCTTGCGCTCGACCACGCCGCTGTAATTCATATAGTAGGGCGTCCAGCCGCCGAGATACTGCTCTCTGGTCGCATTGCAGGAGGAGAGCACGGTGCCTCTGGTTCTGCCGCCGGTGTTGACATTGCCGCCGTTCATGGTTTTGGTGTTGTATTCGCGGAAGGTTGCCTGCTCGGGGCTGACGCCGCTCATGCTCGTCCAGCCTGCCGAGGAGATGATATTCTCATACTGCAGCTTCGTGTTGTAGAACAGGACATGCGCCGTATTCGCCCACGGTCTGCCGAAGCAGCCGGAGCCGACCTTCATACCGGAAGCCGCGGTGACATTGCAGTTCCAGAACAGATAGCCGTTTGTCTGCTGACGCGCCGCGGTGATATAGCCGCCGACTGCGTTGTCGGTGTAGCCGCCGAAGCGGAGCTCGCAGTTATCGAACACAACATCGCCGCTGCCGAAGATGTAATCGGTGTTGCCCTGAATCATGCACTCCTTGAAGTACGCCTTTGCCTGCGTATAGAGCGTATCCTGACTGCTGACGAACCGGCACTTGTAGAATTCGCAGTTATCCGCCTCAACGCACATTGCCGCTGCGCGCTCCGTCGCGGATTTCGCCTTGACATCGAGACCGTTTTTGCGCTGCACCTTGATCGTTTCATTTGTGCATTCGACGCCGTCCGCGATCTCCTCATTGGTCATATAGCGGTTGAAGCTGTTTTCAAAGGTGATGTTCTCTGCGCGGAAGTTTTTGGCGCCGCTCTGCAGCCGGACGGATGTGCCCCAGCGAGCTGCGATATGTTTGCCGCTTTTTGCGGATGCCTTCTGTGCGCTGTAATAGCCGTTGTCATCCGCGGAATAATATTTGTAGCCGATGCCGTAATACCATGTCACGAGCACCTCGCCGCCTGCCGGATTGCTGTTTGTGAAGGTCAGGTAGGGCGTGTTGATCAGCACCTGTTCGCGGTAGGTGCCCGGCTCAATCGCGATTGTAACACGGCTGCCCTCTCCGCTCGGATTGAGCTTTGCCGCCGCACTGACGGCTGCCGTGATGGTTTTATATGTGCCGTTTTTGCCGACGGTCAGCGTGGTCGCCGCGCTTGCCGGTATTGCCGGAACAGCCGCCGCAAGCAGCACTGCCGAGGTGCAGGCAGCAGCAACTCTGCCTGCCAATTGACGTTGATTCATACAGAATCCTCCTTTTCTCATTCTCCGGATTCAGATTCATTCGATTCTGCGCCCCCACGCATTATTCTCATTATACCATACAAATTTTTAATTGTATAGTCAATTTTTCGCATCGTTTATGCTGAATTGTCACCGGTTGTCTGTATCCGGATGAAAAAACACGAAAATACTCGAAAAATTTTTTTGAAAAAGGGCTTGACATTTTTGCCGGAATGTGCTATAATATCAGAGTTGACGGTTCAAACCGCAATATGCGCCGGTAGCTCAGCTGGATAGAGTAACTGGCTACGAACCAGTAGGTCGGGGGTTCGAATCCCTTCCGGCGCATTCTGAAACCCACTCCAATCGGAGTGGGTTTTTGTCATGTACGGAAATGAAAGTGAGGCTTCATGCATATCAAACATATTCTGCCGCTGCTGACTGCGATGCTGCTTGTCGGCGGCATGGCGGCGGCTGCGGAGCTGCTGCAGAACCGCGAGATCATCTTTCCGGAGATTGCGGCGATTGCTGCCGGTGCGCTGCTGACGCCGAAACGCGCATGGAATACCGATTCCAGGCGGATGTTCCTTTCGATCGCGGTCTGTGCGGTGCTCGGTGTGCTGATTGTGCGGCTCTGTCCGTTCGGGACGGCGCAGCAGATGTGTCTGGCGTTTGCAATTGCGCAGGTGCTGTTTCTCTGCTCGCGCACATCCTTTGCGCCGATGATCTCCGCGATTGTGCTGCCGGTGCTGCTGCATACGGAATCGCCGGTTTACATCGCTGCTGCTGTGATTCTGACGGCGCTGATTCTGCTTTGCCGCGCGCTGCTCATCCGGCTGCATATCCTGACCGATACACCATACGAAAAGCTGCCGCCGCCCGACGGGTCTGCCTGCCGGAGCATGCTGCTCTGCACGGCGCTCGGCATCTGCTGGATTCTGCTCTCGCAGGCGATGCATCTGCCTTATCTTGCTGCGCCGCCGCTGCTTGTCGCGTTCACGGAGTTCCGCAAGCCGGATGCCGTCTCGCGCAGAGAGCCGCTGCGTGTGATTCTGCTGCTGACATCCTGTGCGGCTGCCGGAACGCTTCTGCGCATGCTGATCTGTGTGCGGCTCGGTGCGCCGCTCTTTGCCGCCGCCGCGCTCACAATCGCCGCGGTTTTCGCCATCATGCGCGGTCTGAAGCTGACTCTGCCGCCAGCTGCCGCAATTGCAATCCTTGCTGATCTCATCCCGCAGGAGGCGCTGCCGCATTTTCCTGCGCAGATCGCCTGCGGCATTGCAGGGCTCGTGCTGCTCTCATTTGCCTTCCGCCGCAGTGACCGTCAGGCGGTTCTCCCCGCACAGACAGCCTGAATGAATGATGTGTCTCCGACGGATCAATAATGGGGGCTGCTCGCCCCCAAACCCCTCGCTGGGGATATTATCCCCAGACCCCATTTTATGTGTGGATAGGATGAAGCCGCTCCTGTTTTCGTAAATGGGAGCGATTTCGTTTGTGTCGCACAGCATATCGAAAGTTTTGGTCGAGCTTTTTCACCGCGCCGTGCGCGGCTCCGTATTGCTAAAGCATTCCGGTTACGCATTGCGCCGCCGGAGCCCTGCGATAGAGGTGCCCATTCATAAATCGCATCCGCGAAGCGGATACTTCTTTTTATCGGTATCTCCGATGAATTTATAATGGGCTCTGCCCAAACCCGCAAAAGGGTCACTGACACTTTGGAATCCCGCTTTTATACCGGAATATAAATATGCCGCTGAATCGACGTAAATGTGTTGATTCAGCGGCTTTCGCCATATTCTTTTGATCGGGAAACTGGATGACAGTCCTGATTATGAACCATTCGGACTTTCACCTTTCGGCGGCACGCCCTGCGTGCTGCTTGCACCTTTTTCCGGAATATGCTATAATGAGAATATCACACAAAAACGGAGGTATGTATATGCCTGATATCAAACGGGTGCTCGCGTTTGCAGCCGCCGCACTGATGCTCAGCTGCGGCACAGCCGGTACCCTTCCGCTGCGCGCAGACGAATACAATGACAACACACAGCTCCGGAATCTCATCCGGAGCCTTGCGGCGCTGCCTGCTCCGGCAGAGTCCTTTGAGACGCTGACCTATGATACTGCTGAGCAGCAGCTCTACTGCGACGGCACCGCTGTCGGGCAGCACTACGGCGGATTCTCCGTGCAGGACGGAAAGCTGACCGTCTCGGCGGAATCGCTCGGCATTTCCGGCGCCGGACAGGATGCGTTTTCCCCTGCGGATGCGGCATCCCTTGCAGGGCTGGAATATACCGAGCAGGACGGCAAGGTCACTGTTCGTGCGCCGTTTTCCGGTAGCCGCCTGATCGTGAAATCCGGAAAGACGCCGCAGCATGACAGCGCTGTTTCCGTCACGGATTACGGCGACCTGCACTTTTTGCAGTATGCTTCTCCTGCGGATGCCTATTCCGCCTATCAGCAATACTGCGCGGACAGCAGCATCCGGAGCGTGCAGCCCGACCGTATCTATCACATCGATGCGGCGGTCGGTGCAATTTCAGATGATGATCTGGACAGAATGACCTGCGATATGGGCTTTGTCGAGTATAACAGATGGCTGCAATCCGAGAAGGAGACGCTGCCGGAGGTCAAGGTCGCCGTGCTCGATACCGGCATCTACGCAGAGCACAACTGGTTTGCGGGCAGGCTCGCAGAGGGCGGCATCTCTTTGATGACAACGGATTCTGTCGAGCCGGAGGATGCCTTCGGTCACGGCACACACTGCGCCGGTATCCTTGCGCAGGCCACGCCGGAGAATGTCAAAATTCTGCCGGTCAAGGTCATGAATGACCGCGGCTACGGCTACGGCACGGTGATCTACTGCGGCATGCTCTATGCGATTGAGCAGCATGCGGATGTTGTCAGCATGAGCCTCGGCGGAAACGGCGAGGACTGGCTGATCGACGAGGGCGTTGCTGCGCTGACTGCCGCGGATATCCCCTGCATTGCAGCCGCGGGCAATGAAAGCGATGACGCGAAGTATCATCATCCGGCGCGCAATCCCGATTGCGTCACTGTCTCCTCTGTGACGGCGCAGGGCGGAGAGCACGGCGAGCACGTCTACGAGCGCTCACACTTCAGCAATTACGGTACTGTTGTGGATTTCTGCGCCGGGGGCGACAGCGTGGAGAGTGCTTATATCGGCGGACGGGATCAGACTGCGGTGATGAGCGGCACAAGCATGGCGACGCCGTTTGTCGCAGCCGCCTATGCCGATATGCTTTCCTATGATCCGACGCTGACCGGAAAGCAGCTCTATGCCTATCTGAAAGCGAATGTCACCGATCTCGGTGAAGCGGGCTTTGATCCGGATTTCGGCTGGGGATATGTCAATATGGCGGAATTCCGGTTTACGGAGAACCTCTGCAAGCCGCCGGTGATCGCGCCGGAAAAGGAACAGTCTGACGGCGCGGTTACTGTCACGCTGACTGCTGACGATCCGGATGCGGAAATTTACTATACACTGGACGGCAGCTATCCTTCGGCGGAAAGCTTCCGGTATACCGAGCCGTTTGTGCTGACCGAAACGGCACAGATTCGCTGCGCCGCCTGCGTGAACGGCATTTTCAGCCGCACCGCTTCAAAATGGTATATGATCGGCGGAAAAGACACGGCAGATGCGATTGCGTTCGAGGACGGCGTTCTGATCCGCTATAACGGAAGAAAGGAAATGCTCGATCTTGCTGAACTCTATCCTGACGGCAGCCTGAAGGAGATCGGACGCGGCGCTTTTGTCAACACGCCGGTCAAAAAGGTGATTCTGCCGGATTCTGTCACAAAGATCCGGGCAAATGCATTTCTATTGACCGGGCTCACGGAGATTCAGGCAAACGGCGTGACGGAGATCGAAGAAGGCGTGTTCAGCTTTGCGGCGGATTTGAAATCTGCATCGTTCGGTACGCTGAGATCCATCGGGGATGAAGCATTCAGAGCGTGCGAAAACCTCAGCGAGCTGAACTTTACGCCGGATGCTGCACTGACGGAGATCCCGTCAAATGCATTCCGGAACTGTGCTGCGCTGAAGAATCTGCCGCTGAAGTGGGAGCAGATCACGAAAATCGGGGATCAGGCCTTTGCCTATGCGGGGCTGCGCTGCGAAATCAGTCTTCCGGCGCTGGAGATGCTCGGGGAATCTGCTTTTGAAGCAAGCGACATCACGGCGCTGACACTGCCCGATACGATCACGGCGCTGCCGGACTGCGTCCTGCTGCAGACAAGCTCGCTGCAGAAGCTTTCTGCGCCGGGAGTCACGGAGATCGGAATGCGTGCGCTTGCCATGTCCGGAACTGATGCGCTTGCTGCCTGCGATATTGACTTTTCAAAGGTGACTTCGCTCGGGGACGAAGCACTTGTCGGAATCCGGTTTGATGCGCCTGTGACGTTCTCTGCGCTGAAATCGCTTGGAAAGGGTGCGTTCAATCAGGCGATCGGTGCTGCGGTCACGCTGCCGCAGATCAAAGCCGTCCGCGAAAATGCCTTCCGGTACTGCGCTGCGGATTTGTATCTGCCCGCGCTTGAGCAGGCCGATGATTACGCATTCTCGGGCTGCACCGGCAGAATTATAACAGGGGACAGCCTCAGCACCATTGCGCCCTATGCATTTGATGACTGCGCTTGCCTTGCAGGACCGGCGGATTCCCAGCTTGCGGACTATGCGCGGACGAATGATATCCCTTTTTTGGCGACCCCTGCCGTGTATCCGCAGGGCAGCGCGGAACAGACCGTTCTGCCGGGCGCAAAGGCTGTGCTGACCGTCAGCACGGCGGGCGCGGACGGCATGACACTGCGTTGGTACCGCGTCAGCGGCGAAACCGAAACAGAAATCACCGGTGCATCCGGTCTGACCTGCTGCCCGCCGACCGATACGGAGGGCGTGTTCCGCTACCGTGCGGCGCTCTATGAAGGCGGCAAGCGCTGCGGTGCGGCGGATTTCACGCTGACAGTCAAAGCGGAGAATCTGCTGCAGATGCAGTCCGGTCAGACGGCGGTTCTGCTGGACTGGTCAGCGCTCCGTTCTGAATCCGATTCGGAACAGCGGAGCAGCTATACGGTTGCATTCAAGCCGCCGCATACGGGTGACTACCGCGTCACACTGGCTTACTATGACAACAAGGATAATCCGCCGGAGATTCTCTGTGCGGGCAGCACTGCCAGAAAAGTCAATCTGACCGGCGACCGCAGAAAAGGCGGCACCGTCACGCTGGAGGCGGACACAACCTGTCTGGTTTCCGTGCGCGTTCCGGCAGAAATAAAGGGCGCCGACTGCTCCGTGCTGTATGTGGAACCGGCAGAGCAGACCTATGAATCGCTTGCCGGTTGCCGCATCCGGTATGTGACGCCGGAGCCGCATGTTCTGTTATACGATCCGGCAAAGGGCAGTCCGCAGATCGAAAGCCTCACCGCGTGTGTGGATTCTTCGTCCGGCGGAGAGACGCGCACGTTCACATCCGGCAAGGATTTCCTGTTCGCTGCAGAGCGGCTCAACAACGGCAGATACCGCATGTATCTGTATCCGATCGGGGCGTATACGAATCTGCTGCCGCTGACTTCGGAGGTCAGTGTCTATCCGCTGAACGGCACGGCGAAAACCGGCAGCAATCTCATCCGCAAGGTGGATGCGGAAACCGACACCGCCGCGCTGACATTTGTTCCGGAGAAGGACGGCATCTATACATTTGCGCCCGATATCCGCGAAGATCTCCGCGAAAGAGAGCTGCAGTCCGGCGTGTACCGCGCATCGTTCTGGCAGTGCCCTGCGGTGGTGATCGCGGATCAGGCGGGAAACAAGCTCGATGAGGAGGTCGCGAATCATCCGGCAGAGGCAGAGCTGAAAGCCGGTGAAACCTATTATATCTGTCTGTACCGCGTCCGTGCGGATTTCCAGTATGTCCTGCAGATTGCGCAGGAAACAGATGATGCATGGCTCTCTGTGCAGGGGCGCAGTCTCTATGTCTGGGATGCGGATGATCTGGCATACACCGGAAAGCCCGTGATACCGGAAACGGAGTTCTCGGCAGGCGACCTGAAACTCGAAAACGGCAAAGACTACGATACCTATTTCCTCAGTAATGATGCGCGCGGCACAATGGCGGCTGTGGCGGTCGGAAAGGGCGGTTACCGCGGCTTCTGCATCACCGAATGCCCCCTGACCGAAACGATCAAAGCGGGCTTTTCCTGCACGCTGCCGAAGCGGAAGACAAAATATTACTTCTCCTTTACGCCGGAGGAGGACGGCGTCTATATCTTTGATATGGATATGCCGGATGTGCCGGAGACAACGGAGGGCAGCCTTTCTGCATGGATCTATCCGCAGGATAACGAAAAGGCGATCGCGGCAGCCGTTGCGGATGCGGCGCACTATCAGGATTATTCCGCACATATGCGCGCGGAGCTGAAAGCGGGCGAGACTTATATCTTCTTCCTGCGCAAGGAGATCGAGGGTGACATGCAGATCCGGCTTGTGCGCGGCGAGACGATCTTCGGCAGCTGGATTCATCCGCAGATGATGGCGTATGCCGATCCGGACGGCAGCTGCAAACCGCCTGCGGTTACCATTACCCGCTCTGAGGAGACCGAGCTGACAGAGGGAAAGGATTATACGCTTTCGGTCAGCTATGCGGATGACGGCGAGACCGCGGTGATCGCTGCGCACGGCATCGGCGGATACGTCGGCAGAACATCGGTCAGAATGCCCGTCGCAAAGCCGATTTCCGCAGTCGATACGCTGATGGATGTTCCCTCGCTGCATGACAGCAAGCGGGCACATTTCTTCTATTTCATCCCGACCGAATCCGGCAGATATTCCTTCCGGACAGCGCCCGCAGAGGCGCCGCTCCGTGCGGTCATGGAAAGCGGCATCTATGAGGAAGCCGCAGCAGCCGAAACGCAGACATATCTCAGTGTTTACCACGGCATCACCACACTCGGAGATTATATTTCATCCAGTGCAAAATATTTCGGTACACAGTATCTGGAGCTGGAGGCAGGGGAGCTTTACTGTGTCGAGCTTTCCGATGAGGGCGGCGCAGAAGCCTGCAGCCTGATCGTGCTGAAGGAGAAAAAGCTGCTTCGCGATCTGCGCGCGGAATATGAAAAACAATACCCGTTCTATCAAATTCCCGTTGAGCCGGAGCTGCATCTCTTTGACGGCAAAACCGAACTGGTGAAGGGCGTCGATTATCGCCTTGCGCTGACAGATGACTGGTATTTTGTTGCGGAGGGCATCGGGAACTACTGCGGACACTGCCTGTTCCCGTTTATGATCTCCGCTGATATGTGCGGTCCGATTCCCGGCGGCACACGCACGAAAGTCCGGCTGGATGAGCCTTTTCAGCACAGCTGCGAGGGTTATGTATTCTATCTGGATTATGACACAAGACTGACGCTGCAAGCCGATGCGGAAGATTCCGTATCCGGTCAGATCTTCGATCTGAGCCGTCAGAATCCTGCCAGCAGCATCGACACGGACAGCGAGGCAGAGCTCGAAGCCGGAACCTATATGTTCGTGCCCGATTCCGAGCCGGAATCCATGCCGCACAAGCAGGTCACGCTGACGCTCAAAACCGTGGCGGTCTCCGTCTATATGGCGGATGCGGTATCCATTGACGCATGCTACACCGGCAGCGCCGTGACACCGCATGCATCCGTCAGGCTCGGTGACAAGGAACTCACGGAAGGTACGGACTTCCGGATTCTGACCGACGGCGCGCTGACTGAGACCGGCAGCTACCGCCTGACAATCGAGGGCATCGGCAAATATTATGATACGCAGACTGTTACATTCCGGATTCTGCCGCAGGATTCTGAGGAACTGCCGCTGCTCACAGAGGGCAGCCATGCGCCGCAGATTCCCGCAGACGGTCAGCCGGTGATCTACCGCTGGATTCCGACCGAATCTTCGTATTGTTTCAGCCGCACGGATAACCGCCCCGGCAGCATTCAGGTCTATGATGCAGAGGGCGCGCTTGCCGGTGCGCTGAAAGGCATCGGACCGCAGGAAACGGAGATCAAGGTCGAGCCGGATGCGGAATACCGCGTTGTGCTGGCAATGGAATCTCCGAAGATGACCGGTGCGTTCATCTTCTCCGTGACCTCGGATTACCGGATGCTGAATACCTGCACGGTGCAGATGCCGGCGCGCATCACCACGGCGCTGACAGACGGCATACCGGCATATACGCTCTTTGACGGCGAGCAGAAGCTGCAAAGCGGCGTGGACTATGAACTGTTTGCGGCGGGCGGCGAGAAACAGCCCGGCATTGCGGTGCTGTGCTTCCGCGGCATTGGCAGATATCACGGCATGCTGGAGCAGGAATATGAGATTTGTCCGGCATCGCTGGCGGAGACGCCTGCAGACATTTCAGGCAGCTATCATCTTCCGGAAAACAGGATTGTTCCTGTGCAGCGCCTGCAGCCGGGGACGATGCAGCTGTTCCTGTTTACCGCGCCGGAAACCTGTGTCTACAAGCTGACGCTCCCGCAGATCGAAGAAGACGGCGCATGCGCCTTCCTCTATGACGAGGCAGGCAATCTGCTCGAAGCGGGACTGACCGAAATCAGGCTGCAGAAAGCGGAGACGCTCCGGATCCTCTGTGTGACGGCGATGCTGACAAACGGATTCGAGGACGTTGATTTCTATCCGGTCGGTGTCTCCGGTGTGCACTGGGAGGCGGAAGGCATCACCTACACCATGACGGACGAGGAAACGGTCATCGTTTCGGATGCTGTGCGCGATGCACAGGGCGGCATCCATATCCCGGGTTTCGTGATGATTCCCGAGACCGGCATGATCGCTGACGTCAGCGGACTGGATGAAGCACTCTGTGCCGAAATCGCAGATACCCACACCGTCTACGGCGAACGCGGCAGCCGTCTCGAGAAATTCTGTCTGGAGAACGGGCTCTGCTTTGCGTCCGAGGAGCTGACGGATCCCGCTGCCGGTGACCTTACAGGAGACGGTACGGCGGATCGCAGAGATCTGCTGACGCTGAACCGCATTCTCAGCGAGTGCAGCGGCATGACCCTCAATGCAGCCGTTATGCAGGCAGCCGATCTCAATGCAGACGGCATGCTCGACATGACCGATCTGCGGCTGCTGAAAGCGCTGACAAAGACAGACACGCAGCCGTGACAACAAAAAACAGCCGCTCTGTTCAGGCAATGCTGAACGGGGCGGCTTTCTGTTCACACGGTATCAAATGCTGCAAGAAACGCAGGGGTATTGAGCTCGCTCCACTGCGAGACGGTCTTCATGCAGACTGCTTCGAGTGCATCCCAGTCTGCGCGGGCGGTTTCGTCGCGGAATCCGATCGTGCAGAATCCGGCGGCTGCGGCAGTCTCGGCGGCATAGAGCGCGTCTTCGATCACAACGGTCTCGGCGGGGGTTGTCCCGAGCCGCTTTGCCGTTTCAAAGTAGATTTCCGGCTCGTGCTTGCCCGCAGTGCCGGATTCCGGCGTCAGGATGAACCGGAAATACTGCCGGACGCCGAGCCGTTTGAGCGCTGATTCCAGCAGCGCCGGATAGGTCACGCTCGCGATTGCGCAGGGGACGCCGCTGCGCCGGAGCGCTTCGAGAAAATCTGCGGCGCCTGCTTTCAGCGGAAGCTCCTGCTCATAGGCTTCGGCGGCGAGCTGCTCAACCCGTCGCTTGACCTGTTCGGGCGTCATGGGCAGGTGAAAGCGCTCGACAAAATACGCCGAGGACGTATCCACGGTCATTTTCTTGACAATCTCGGAGATATCGGGCGGCGGCTCGATGCCGTTTTCGCGCAGGAACCGGCGGTCGAGCTGCTGCCACATCCCCATGGAATCGAGCAGCGTGCCGTCCATATCAAAAATGATGCTTTTATATTGCATTCTCATCCCTCGTTTTCACATAAAACACGAGCGCATGACGCCTTTTCAGAACGGTGTCATGCGCTCAGTTTTTTCAAATATGCGCAGCGTGGAGCCTCCGCCGACCGGTCAGGCAAAAAACGTGAAAGAAAGGCGAAGCAAAACGGAGACGGGCACTGCCCGTTACATTTCGCTGCGGTTCGAGAGTGCGCGGTAGAGCGTGACCTCGTCCGTATACTCAATGACACCGCCGACGGGCAGACCGAACGCAAGCCGCGTGACACGCACGCCCAGCGGTTTGCAGAGCCGCGAGAGATACATCGCGGTTGCTTCGCCCTCGACGCTCGGGTTCGTCGCCATGATAAGCTCCTCGATGCCGCCTTCCTGAATGCGTTTCAGCAGCTCGGCAACGCGGAGCTGTTCCGCGCCGATGCCGTCGAGCGGCGAAATCAGGCCGTGCAGCACATGATAGACCCCGTGATATTCATGGGTTCGCTCAATCGCGGCAACATCCTTCGGACCTTCCACCACGCAGACCGTTGTGCGGTCGCGCTTGGGATTGCCGCAGATGCTGCAGACAGGCTGCTCGGTCAGATTCTGGCAGACGGGGCAGTCATGAATCTGGTGCTTGGCGTTGAGAATCGCCTCGGCAAATGCAGAGGCTTCCTCCTCGGGCATCTCCATGACCGCATATGCAAGGCGCTGCGCGGTTTTCATTCCGATCCCCGGCAGCGCTGCGAATTTTTCTGCTAAAACAACAAGCGGCAATGCGCTGAAGTCTTCCATGTGCGATCAGAACAGACCCGGGAGTGCGACACCGCCGGTGATCTTGCTCATCTCGTTCTCGGTGGTCTCCTCGATGTTGTTGACCGCCTCATTGACTGCACTGATGATGAGATCCTGCAGCATTTCGATATCCTCCGGATCGACAACTTCCTTCTTCAGCTCGATGGACTGAAGGGTCTTCTTGCCGGTGAGGGTGACGGAGACAGCGCCGCCGCCTGCGGTTGCGTTGAAGGTGCGCTGCTCAATGTCTTCCTGCAGTGCAGTGATCTGGTCCTGCATTTTGCGTGCCTGATGGATCATGGAGTTCATGTCCTGGCCGCCGCCCTGAAACTGCTTCGGTACTCTGGATTTCATAAGAATTCTCCTATCATTTTTCAAAATTTCATATATGACAAGCCGCGGCTGCGGCAATATCATGCGTTGGGATTAAAGGCTGCTGCCCTCCTGCTCGCCGGTGCGGATGCCCTGTTCGCGGGCGCGCTGCAGGAGCAGATCGGCGGGTGCTGCCTGTTCGGATTCTGCCTCGATGACCTTGTAGCGGAGCTGATAGCGCTTGCCGAGCACCTGTTCGGCGGCATCGAGCAGCATTTCGGAATCCTGCTGACGGAACAGCCGCTTAAACAGCGAGTTGCGTACCATAATCAGCAGCATGCCCTTTTCCTCAAAGGTATAGGCATTGGAATTTTCGAGCAGACCTGCAATGGTCGGCGCGAGGTCATAGAACCGTTCGAGCACGGCTGCCCAGTTTTTCAGCGGCAGGAACTGCTTTGCATCGGGCTTGCCCTCCATCTGCAGATTCTGCGCGGGAATATTCTGACCGGCTGCGGGCTTCTGGCGCGCCGGCTGGGGGAGCGGCGCTGCTGCTGTCGGAATCCCGTTCTGCCGCAGTGCCTGAAGCTGCTGCTCAAGCGCGGCGATGCGGTTTGTGAGCGCCTTGATCTCGCCGTTCTGCTGCTGATAATCGGTGCAGAGGCGGATCAGCGTCATTTCGAGCTCCATTCTGCGGTTGCCCGCGCGCGTCATGCGGTCGCAGCACTGCCGGACGGCAGAGAGCGATTCCAGCACGCCGGGGAGCGTGAACATCGCGGAAATCTCCTGCAGCTGCGTGAGCTCGTCCGGCATGACATCGACAAGCGACGGATCATTCGGCGCGGTTTTCAGCAGCATGATGCTGCGGAGCTGCTGCGAGATCTCATCTGCAAAGCGCGTCATATCCTTGGACTGCTGATAGAGCTGATCAATGCGTTCAAGCGCATCTGCGGCATTTTTCGCTGCAATCGCGCGCAGTACAACAAATACGGATTCCGTGCTTGCAACGCCGACAGCCTCCTCAACGGTCTCGGTTTCGATTGTATCGGAGATACCGGCACACTGGTCAAGCAGGCTCAGCGCATCACGCATACCGCCGTCAGAGAGCATCGCGATGCGGTGCGCGGCGGCATTTGAGATTGTGAAGGATTCATGCTCTGCGATATACTGGATCCGTCCTGCGATATCGGCGGGCAGGATCCGGCGGAAATCGAATCGCTGGCAGCGCGAGAGAATGGTCGCAGGAACCTTGTGAATCTCGGTTGTCGCGAAAACGAATTTGACATATTCAGGCGGTTCCTCGATGATTTTCAGCAGCGCGTTGAATGCGCCGGGGGACATCATGTGAACCTCGTCGATGACATAGACCTTATATTTGCAGCGCACGGGCAGATAAACTGCATTTTCGCGCAGGCTGCGGACTTCCTCGACGCCGTTGTTCGAGGCACCGTCGATCTCGATGATATCGGTCAGGGCGCCGGCTTCGGCATCGCGGCAGATTTCACATTCCAGACAGGGATTTCCGTCCTTGGGATGCAGGCAGTTGACTGCCTTTGCAAAGATGCGGGCGCTGGTTGTTTTACCGGTACCGCGCGATCCGGTGAACAGATAGGCATGCGCGGTTTTCTCGTGCATGATCTGATTTTTGAGTGTGCGCGTGATATGCGGCTGCGCAACGATATCATCGAAGGTCTGCGGCCGCCATTTGCGGTAGAGCGCCTCATATGCTGCCAAAGCCTCTCACGCTCCTTTTAGGTTTCTGGATTTGCCTTCGGCGTCTCCGGCAGGGCACCGGTCTTCTCGGACCATTCCGGATGTGCGTCGAGCATCAGGCGCTTGGTCTCGTCATAATACTTGCGGAAGCTGACCGCGTTCTCAAGCCGGTTGACCAGCGCTTTATAGTGATATTCCTGCGCTGCGGAAAACTCACCCTTCTGCAGGGCGGCAATTGCCATTCCGCCGAGCGCAAACGCATAATTCTGTTTTTCGTCGATGGATCTGCGGAACCATTCCTCCGCTTTTTCCGGCAGCTTCTGCTTGATGTAAAGATAGCCGATATCGGTATATAAAAAGTAGAATTCCGGCGGCGGATCGTTTGCGAGCAGCTCCTCAAAGAGCCTGAGACTGTTTTCAAAGTCGCCGCATTCGGAATAGCTGCGTGCCTCAAAAAGCTTTGCAAAGGGTTCCGAAAAGCCCTTTTGGCGTGCGGTCTGATAATAGGTGACCGCATTGGAAGGGCAGTCGAGCATCTGATAGCAGCGCCCGAGATAAAACGCGAGCACGCCGCTTTCGGATTCGTTCAGTTCATAGTACTCCTGAACGGCAAGGAAGTATTCCAGTGCCTCGCGCGGACGGTCGGCGGCATATGCCTCCATGCCGGAGCAGAACAGCTTGTCCTGCTTGCGGAATCCGCCGAAGTTTTTGCCGATTAGGTGTTCATCCGAGCGGAGAACCGCATGGATCATGTCTTTATAGTGCAGCACGCAGTTGACGATGAAAGCCGTCAGATAGCAGATGCCGAGCAGCCGCAGATACATCAAGGGCGGGAATTCGTCGCCGTGCGGTGTGCCGCGCAGGACAAACGAGCCGATGAGGATCCCGTAGATCAGCAAACCGGGCATGCCTGCCTGAAAGGCGAGCTTTCCGAGCTGTCTTGTATATTTCCTGAGTCTGTCGCCCATACTGCGCCCCCGATCCGGCTGAATGCCTGACAGACAGAAAATTCCGGAGCATAGGTGTGCAGGCTGACTGCGGCACGCCCAGCGATCCGCTTAATGCTGCTCGGTTCCCCGCCTGACATGGTTCACGGTGCTTAGCTGCACAGGGCCCGCACACCTATAATCCGGAATTCCCAGATGTTTGATTCAGATTTCGGTCTGTCTCCCTCAATCTGGTATCATTATACCACATTTCTTTATGAATTTCAAGGGGTAAATTGTGTTTTCTGATAATTTTTGCAATTTGCGGAATTTCCTCTTGACATTTTCGTAACTTTGTGCTATAATAGCAAGGCAGTCAGGAAAACAAAGACTGCTGAAAACGAATAACGAGGTGTGGCTCAGTTTGGTAGAGCGCTGCGTTCGGGACGCAGAGGCCGCAGGTTCAAGTCCTGTCACCTCGACTCAAAAGGAATCTCTCCGCAATGCGGGGAGATTTTTTTATGCACGGTAAAACTCAGATGTTTCGTCATTTTCTTTTTTCGTGAGATTTTTTTGCAGCGCATTGTAACCTGCGCGGGTGCGGTGCTGTCATTTCTGTTGGAACGCAAAGGAGGTGAAACAATTGGAGGACAGTCAGATTCTGGATCTGTTTGCTGCACGCGACGAGCGCGCACTCGCGGCGGCAAAGACGCAGTATGAAAACGGCTGCTTTCAGATTGCTCTGCGCATCCTGCGGCGCCGTGAGGACGCTGAGGAGGCAATCAATGATATGTGGCTGAAAATCTGGCAGTCGATTCCGCCGGCGAGACCGGAGAATCTGTTTGCTTATCTTTCAGCCGCTGCACGAAATTGCGCACTGAACAAGCTTGCAATGCGCAATACCGAAAAACGCGGCAGCGGGGAATATCCGGCGGCGCTGGAGGAGCTCTCGGAGTGTCTGCCCTCCGGTGAAAATCCGGAGCAGACAGTGGACGCACGGCTGCTGCGGGAGGCGATCAGCGTGTTTCTGGAAAGCCTTGCCGCCGAATCGCGCATGATTTTTGTCGAGCGCTATATGCGGCTCAGTCCGGTTTCGGAAATCGCTGAAAAATACGGCATCTCGGTCAGCAAGGTGAAGGTCACACTGCTGCGGACGCGCAGAAAACTGAAATCCTATCTTAAAAAGGAGGAATGGATATGAAATCTGAGGAACTTCTTGATGCGATCATGCATCAGGATACGAAATATCTTGACGAAGCGGATGCGGGCGCATCGACGGCGTTTGCATCCCGGAAAATGATCCGGCTCATTCCTGCGATGTCGGCAGCGGCTGCTGGATTCGCGGCTCTGATCGGTCTGGGCGGCTTTCTGCTGCACAGCCGCGATCTGACCATGCAGAGCAGCAGTGCGGATTCCATCGTGCTGCAGCAGGAGACAACGGCTGTCACTGTTACACAGATGAACGTCACACAGCCTGCTGCTGCCTCTGCCGCTGCGGAAACAGGGACATCGGGCGCAGTGGTTACAACAACCGCTTTGGTCTCCGGAACCGACGCAGCAACCGCGGTGAGAACATCCGCGGAGACAACGGCAGCCCTCTCCGGAACAGAATCCGCTGAGACAACCGCTGCCGAACCGGAAACGCAGCGCAATCCTGCCGGTGACTTTGATCTCGACGGCAGACTGACACAGGCGGATATTCTGCTTGCCTCGATGATGATGTCGCTGGAGAAATCGGGCACCGATCTCAGTCTGCTGCCGCTGACAGAGGCACAGATGCAGCAGGCGGATATCATTCCGGATTCTGTGCACCAGAACGGCCCGCTTTCCGAGGCGGAGCGGGATGCACTCTATCAGACTGTGACACTGATCCGGCACTGCGGCTTTCCGGAGCTGACGATTCCGGATTATCTTGCGGATCAGGCGCGGTATGATGCGGTCTGTCAGCAGTGGCTCGCAGACAGGAATGCAGCGCGGATCAAAGCAGGCATTGAGCAGATCGACTGGGCTGCATACGGCTTTTCGCATACCCCGACCTATGAGGAATTCTGTGACATGACATCGCTGAATATGGAGGAGAAACTGGACGGCAAGGGCTTTCTCAACATCTGGAATCAGCTCTCTGACCGAAAGTGGGAGACGCTCTCAGAGGAGGAGCAGTTCGATATCACAGCGGAGTGCATGCGGCTCCGGCATATTCCCGATGCGGAAGAAGGAGCGGTGCTGCCGTCAAATACTATGATTCAGAATTATATCTTCTCGCTGCAGCATCGCGATGAGCCGGGCGCTTATGAGGACTATACCGGTGAGACAGAACCGCCGGCATGGGACGCGGTCTACGCGCTGATCGAATCCGCGAAGGGATAAAGGTGTATCCGACGGATTTGTAAGGGGGCGCTGTCCCTAATTTTATTATACACAAAGAACATTCCATCAGCGGATTGCTGCTTTCTTTATGCGGATTGGTGTTTTCCTTACCGTGAAACGATGTTTTCCTTTCGGCGGATTGATGCTTGCCGGAGCGCGGAATAATCATTTTTTATTGTTTTTGTTGATGTTACGCGAGTTTTATTTGACCTGAAAAGAGACGATACACATCTATATTCAGATATCTGCGAAAGATAACGTAAAACAGTCAAGGCTGAGGTCAAGGAGCGCATGTTTTTTCCCTATCATCATGTGCCGGATCCGGATAAACATAGTTTGTTCTTCATTCGTATTTTGTATGGTGTTCAGGATGTGGCTGATTTGCTTTGATATACGCAGGAAATCCAAAGAAAAATGAAAAGACCGCCTCAGGGGATTGTTTTCCTCTGGGGCGGTCACTTTGTTTGTGAATGCCGACGGCACGCTTTACACCTTGATTATAATGTAGTAGGTTTGTTGCTGTTTATCATTTTTTACTGCGGATCAGGCTTATGCCAATGCTGTTAATCATCATTTGGAAGCAGGAAATTTGTCAAAGAAATGTGCACAATATTTCAGGATCAGGATCGTATCATCCAAAGTCAGATTATTGTCTCCGTTGACATCAGCATTCAATTTGCCAAGACTTGAGATTTTTGCACTCGAATCTTGAGCAATCAGGCGTGCAAGCAAAACCGCATCACTGACATCAACGAAGTTATCGCCGTTCACATCGCCGGCGAAAAAGCCTTCAGGTCTTTCAGATGCAGCATTACCGGATATGATAAGCTGTGCCGGTTCAGAAATTAAGGTGTATGCTTTACCGCTGTCATCTGTTACAACACAGCGATACAACCAGCCGTTCTGCTTGTCAGTTGTCTGTATTACGATTTCATCCTCTGTGCAGTCAGTATCTGTCCAGGTGCTGCCGTTATCTGCGGAATACTGCCACTGATAATGCAGCGCATACTTGCCGGCTGCTGCAACATAGAAGATTGCTTTTTCGCCGGCCTTCGTTTCACAATTTACCGGCTGTACAAACATTACGATCGGATTTGCTGTCTTTTCAGCATTCAGCAGCACAGCATTATGGTCTTTGGTGATCGTGATGTTCGCCCAATCCTCATTTTCACCGATCAATTCTGCCGTTTCAAGCTTTGCAGCTTTCTGTTCTTGACTGTATGTAAATATGTTCTTCTGAACATCACTTTCATAGCACGGAATTGTAACGGATTTGAGCATGGACATATCCTTTAAAAATCCGGAATTAGCCTGATCATAGTTTACCAGAGCGATATGGGACAGGCAGTTTGGAACATAACCGTCTGCGTTACTAAATGAAGTTGTGCAAACCATTGTCATACTATCCGGATATGTTCGTTTTTGTGTGAAAAACATACCGATATGATTCAACCCAAGATTTGACCCCGGTATGTTCCGAATATCCATAGAATACAGTGTGAAATCTTCAATCATCGGGCAATTATTGAACAGATAGACTCCACATTCTGCGATTCCATCACCAAGCACTGCTTTTTTAATTGAAACACAATTATCAAAAACAGATTCACCAAGATTTAGACGCTTGTTTGTGACAGATTGATTTGCTTCATCCGTTATCTGCTCCGAATAGCCCGGAATGTATACAGAATTGATACCGTTGCATTTAGAAAAGGCGTATCGGTTGATCTTTGTCATGCTTTTCGGGATGAGCAGATCACCAAATGCCAGATTGGAACAATTCTCAAATGCATTCTCTTCAATTTGCTCAAGTGTATTCGGCAAATAATTGACAGGATAATCTGCAAACTTGATCTCATGCAGATTTTTGCAGCCGCCAAATGCATGTTGATCGATTGAAGCGACAGCATCCTTACAGGTTACGGATTCCAGATTGTACATGTTATGGAAATAATAAGGCAGAATCTCTGTTCCGCCAAGAACAGTAATATGCTTTAATGAATTCGGAACAAACCGGTAAGTCATAGGTCCGCCGCTTGCCTGCCAGCTTTCAACCTGATACATACCGTTAATTCCTGGGACTTCTGCTCGGTCAAAATAAGAAAACATGCGTGTATCGCCGTAGTCCGCTGTGACGGTTGCAAAAGCGGGAATCGTCAGGTCTTCCAGTGCGGTGCACTTTGAAAACACCCAGCTTCCGACTTCCGTCATACCAACTGTTAGAACCGCTTTTGTCATTGAAGTGCATTCGGAAAATGCATAACTGCCAAGGGATGGAGCACACCCCTCCGGTATGGTCAGGGAAGTAATACCTTTGCAGCCGCTGAATGCACCGGAACCTATCGCGGTGACAGACTCCGGAAGTGTCAGATTTCCGAAGGCAGCTTTTTCACAGCCGCGGAAAGCCGAACTGCCGATTTCTGTGATCTTGCGCGGCAGTACAAATTCGGATGCGGCATCATCAGCCGGCTCTTTCCAGTCAATCGGTAATTCCTGCACCAGATAGGAGCTTCTCATATTGGAGGCGCCCGTAAACAGATTTTTACCGATGTTTTCAATTACCAGACCATTTACGGGATCCGTTTCTCTGAAGTAGACCTTTTTGATGCGCGTTGGGTCTTTAAAAGGACTGCTATCAAAATCTTTCATTCTGCCGTGTCCCGCAATCAAAAGCGTGCCGTCATCATACAGAACGTAGGAGATACCAGTCGGATAGGTTCTGACAAGTTGACCGTTCTCATTCTTTACGACTACACCTTCATTTGCACTCAGCCAGCCCGTTTCAATATCTTTTTTAATATTTTTCGGGAGCGTTGTTGTGGTTGTTGTTGTTGTTGTCGTGACAGGCTTTGCGGTTGTTGTCACAACGGGCGGATCGGAACGCGTAAGATCCTTTAAGCTCACTTTTCCGTCTTTGGCCTGCTGAAGATGAATATACACATACTCTCGTTCGTTCGCCTGGCTCTTAGAAAATGACTTGCTGTTAATGATAACCTCATCATCGCAAGAGAGCTGATAAACGATGTTTGCTCCTTTTTTGCAATAGAGCGTCAACGGATTACCATTCACAGGGAACTCCATGTCGGATACTTTGATGACACAATTGCCGGGATTTACCGATTTGCCGTCTTGATTCGTGCAGTCGATATGGAACTCAAGGGCGTAATTATTATTCTCACATTCGCCGATATCAAAATCCCATTTCCCGTTATAATAGGAACCATGGGCTTTTAGAAAAGGAATTTCAAACTCGTGTAAAGCAACCGGTATCCCTTTTCCCAATAACGTTATCTTCACGCTTGGTACGAAATAAAACGAAATCAGAGCTGTTGCACAAAAGTCACAAGCATGGCAGGCATCATCATCGATCTTTGCCGTGAACACAGTAGAATTGCCCGCTGTTCGGCTTAATTCAAATGTTCCTTCCACTTTGATTCTTAAGCCGAATGTCAATTCAAAACCAACAGAAAACACAGCAACGAAACTTATACCAACTCCGACAGACAATTCAAATTCCAAAGTTCCGGTCAATGTTATTTTTGTTGCTCTAAGCGGGCGAATGGTATTGAATTCGCTTTCGGTATCACAAGGGATCATCCAGAATTTTGTTGTAAAGATAGAATGATAGTTGTAATCTGCTTGGAGTGTAACGGCTAATTCTCCGGAAATTTTAAAATGCACAGCCAGATCGACATATACAGCAATACCAGACACACCCAGGGGAATTACAATATATCCCAACGGGTAGTCGAATACAGTGGTTGTTGTATCGTTAATCAGGTGCTTCACTTTATCTATGGCTCCCGCAGTATTGTTCCACTTAGTAGCTTTCTCACCATTCTCATACCCGCCTGTAACATCTCCTGTTAAGTGGAAATCTGCATTCAACTCAGTGTATTCTTTTTCGTCTTCTTTATAATATTTAACTTTCGGAACGATTTCCAAGGTTCCTGAAAAAGTTAAACTGAAGTCGGTTTTATCGCTGGCAAACTTAATATGAGCTACAACACCGTCATCTGTTGTTTCCAGATAAAACGGTGCATCATCCGGATTATCTCTGAGATCTTCTGTCGGGACACCGATTGCGCCGCCATCCGGCCGCACCATCTGAGTGGCGTGGGGAAGTGCCTGTGTCGGCGGCGTGTATGTCGGTTCACGCGTGACACCGGCATCAGTACCTGCAGCCGCTTCAATTTTGATAAAGTCAAACATATCCGCGATGTCAGAGTCGCCGGTAATGGTCGCAGTATCACCGTCAATGGTAATATTTGCAATCTTTGTTGCAATAATATCATAGGCATTCGGCTGAATAAAGAAATAATCGTCTTTCTTCAGACCGCTGATTTCCTCAGTGATATCGCTGAATACGAACACATTATTGTCATAATCAGCAGATACAAGAACATTTGCTGTTTCGGTTGTCTCGGCAATAACAGTTTCATCGCACAGGACAAGGAAGTTCGTATCTTCGTTTTCATCCAGATTGATGACCTTCTTATCCGGGAAATCTTCCATGTCTGTCTGGGCAATCTCCTGCAATTCTTTCGTGTACTCCGCAATCTGATAGGTATTACTTAAAATTTTGCCGTTGGTATCTGTCAGCATCGCGCGTACAAAATAATACTCTGGGAGCAGATCGAGGTCAGCTTGGAGTATTGTATCAGTATTTGATCCTGCTCCGATAATCGTTTCGACCTCTTGTACAATATCACCTGTCTCCTCATCTACAAATACAACGACGGCCTGACAGATATTTGTCTGAGTCGATGAAACAACAATGCTGCCTGTCAGATTATCAAAACCAAGATTGCTGATCGAAAAGATTTCTTCGCTTGGCGAAGTTGCTGAAAGATTATTGGCAAAGTTATTTGAATCAGACTTCGATATAGAATCTGCAACAAAAGAACCGACAGAGTTTGTTCCTTTCACCTGAACCTGCTGCTTTACAGCTGGCTGATCCGGCATTGCAGCCGGTGCTTCCGTTTTTATGCCCGGATAGCAATCGGTCATGAGCATAGTGAAACACATCACTGTACTCACAAGGGCTGATAAACATTTCTTGATCATTCATACTCCTCCTGTAATTTGATTTTTTCGGTATTTTCAAAAAATGCCGATTTACGATAGTATTCTTTTATTCATGTGTTTTGCTGCTTTGAACATCTCATAGCTTTTGAGAAGAAACCGACGTGCTTGCCCTGTTGTTTCAAAATAGGAATCACTTTTTCTGTGCTGACGGTTTCAATCAGGCGTTTTTTTGTGTGTTCTCCCGCGGAGTATTGGACAGGGATTATCTATTCCTGTTCCTGAAGTTGCTGATATTTTTCTTGCGGCTCTGCGATTTTACAATGCTGGATCACATCCTTTAGGAAATATAATAACCATATGGTTCAGGAATGGCTAGAAACCGGAAACGAGAAAATGGATGGGGTTGACGGGTGCTGTATTTCTGTATCATTTCAAGCTATGTCATTGCGATCCCCCCTTTGATGCGTTTTGGATTCCTATCTGCTGATTTGCTTTTCTGCCCGGTAATTATGATAATATATTTATTATATCACATCCATCTGTAAATTTCAATACGTATCGTGAATTAGCATGAAGAAGTTTAGATTCATATATGATGAAGAAAATCAGAACCTGATTTAAGGTGCGGGTTTTCGAGTTGGATATAAATCTTCTCGCTGCAGCATCGCGATGAGCCGGGCGCTTATGAGGACTATACCGGTGAGACAGAACCGCCGGCATGGGACGCGGTCTACGCGCTGATCGAATCCGCGAAGGGATAAAGGTATCTGCGATGCATTTGTAATTGGGACTGTTAGCCCTTTAGAATCCCATTTATGCATAATATAGAATGAATCCGCCAAATCTGCGTAATTGCGTTGATTTGGCGGATTATCCATATCATGATATCAACATGGGGTCTGGGGTCAACGCCCCAGCCGGAAGCAACTGAAAAAACATGCTCCGCCTGAGAAAGCAGAGCATGTTTTTTTGTTATCCTGCGTAATTCGGATTCTTGTAGATTTCAACACGGTTGGAGACTTCTCCGAAGAGCTCCCATCCGTTTGCCTCGAGGATCGGAACGCTGAAATCAGAGATCTCTGTATACGGTCCGATGACGAGGAAGTCGATCTTGTCCATATCCTTGATGATGCCCGCTTCCTGATCGACGTCATTCATATCGTAGAGATAGAGCTGATCGCGGTTTGCGATGTGCGCCACAAAGAACGGTGTCGCGTAGACGCATGCGTCCTCCGGAATGGTGTCGAGCACATCCTCAAGCTGCTGATAGGTCGCCTTGTTGCTCTCGTAGCTGTCAACATTATCCCAGTAATGCAGCGGCATGCCGACAAAGAACAGGATCGCTGCCGCACCGAGCAGAATTGCAAGATCGTGCTTGGGCTTTCCGCCGATGTCATCGAGATTGAGGAAGATCATGTAGAACAGCAGGCAGATCGGTCCGAAGATATACTGATACTCGATGTTCGCTGCATAGCCGTAGCCTGCGCCGATGACGAGGTTCATGACAATAAACGGCACCATGAGCCAGAAGCGGTGCAGCTTCTTTGTGATGAACGGCAGGAACAGCAGCGGCAGCATCACGGCAAGCAAGAAGTTCAGCGTATCCTCGTGGATCAGCAGGCTGAAGAAATATGCCGGATCGACGATCACATTCTTGATGACCTCGCCGATGCCGCGGTCGCTCTCGATCATGAGGATGCCGAAGCGGATGTTGGTCATCTTGCCGCCGTCGCCGTTTGCGGTCAGCCATCTGAGAATCAGGAGCATGTAGGCGGCGCTGAGGAAGGTCGAGCAGAGACCGTGCCAGCGGAACTTTTTGCCCTTCTTCTCAAAGAACAGGAACAGACCGATGCACATGATATAGAGCGGTGCATCCTCCTTGACGATGCAGACGAGCACGGTCATGATCCAGAACAGGATTGTGCTCTCGCGGTCGATTGCGTAGAACAGCCACATCAGGAGCGTCGGAAGGAACGCATTTTCGTGGAAATCATAGAAGCACGGCGAAACGATGCCGATGCTGAAAATATAGGTGAAGGTCATGAAGATCAGGGCAAGACCCTTGTAATCGCGGCGCTTTGCGATCAGGAACATCGGGATTGCGCCGCCCATTGCGAGGATCGCCTGCGCTGCAAGCAGCGTGGATTCCTTCGGGATTGCCTTGTAGAACGGGACGAGCAGATAGTAGATATAAGATGCGTGGACACAGAAATGCGACATCACTTCGTCGCGCTCTGCGGTTGTGATCGGCTGCATTGATTTGGCGAGCGAGTGGAACATCTGCACGAACAGACCGAAATCGTGACATGCCGTGCCGAAAATCTGGTGCTTTGCAACCGTTGCCTTGATGATAAAGAACGTGACGAGCACCGTTGCACCGAGACAGATCAGACCGCTGAATGTCCACGGGATTTTTTCATACGGCTCGCGTGAGGGGAGCTTGTTGATGAGATAGTGGATCAGCACGAGCGAGACAAACGCGACGGCACTGGTCAGGAAGAAGTTGTTGACGCGCCACAGCAGGGCGACATCAAAGAACAGAATCGCACCGATGCCGAACGTCTGGTCGGTGATTTTGGATTTTGCCGGCAGCACGCGGTTGAGACCGGAGAACAAGGCGAATCCTGCAAGCAGCAGCACGAGCGAGGTCATCAGGATGCCGCCGCTGCCCGTATGCGTTGCAAACTCACGCCATTCGGTGATCGGCGTCAGATTGAGCTTGTGCTTGATGTAGATGATCCAGATGCCGGAGATGATGAAATAGACCGCCAGAAAACGCGGCAGCAGCATATCCGGAAGCTGATAGCGCGCGAGCGCCGATGTGATGTTTTCGGCGAGCTTGCGCAGTGTGAACTGCTCCTTCGGTTCTGCCTGCTCCTCCGGATTTTCGGATTCTGCGCCGTCGCCTGCATCTGCTGCGGGTTTTGCGTCGGCGGCTTCTCCGGATTCCGCCGGTTCCGCGGCTTCCGGCTCTGTGTCAGCCGGAGCGGTGTCAGTCAGTGCTGTATCATCCGGTTCCGGTTCGTCAGAGAGATTATGTTCTGTTTCCTCCGCTGCGGCGTCCTCTGCCGCAAGCAGATTGTCTGTTTCCTTGTCCGGTTCACTGCCGGAGCTGCTGTGATGCTTCTTGGACATATGTTCCTCCTTACGGATTATTTTTACACTATAACAGCGGTTGATTCCACTGTAAACATACTTTTTTATTATAGCAGAGAATCGGGAAAAAGTCAATATCAATCCGCTCTCTTATTATATGTCCGGTTTTGAGCGAAAAGGTTACAGCCGGATTTGGATTTTGTTAGAATACCAAAAATCGTCAACGATTTTTGAAACTGGGAATACAAATGTTTCGATGTTTCTTGTTTTTTCGTTCAGGGGCTTGATTTTTCATTCCGGTTGTGGTATAATAACCGCGACATGTCAAAGCAATTCCCTTGAAGTCGATTTCAAATCCCGCTATTTTTCAACTGTTCAACCTACCATCCAACTACCAACTACAATTTTACAAAGGAAAAAACTATGAAATCGAACAATCTTATCAAGAAGATCGCTGCAGGCGTGATGTCTGCCGCAATGCTCTTTACCGGTTCTCCGCTCGCACGCGAGACCGGCGTATCATTCTTTGCAGATCAGACCGCGATTACGGCTTCTGCATGGGATTCTCATGACCCGCACAACTTCGGTTCGACCCTCTATGCAAGCATCGGTCACAACAAGACGCTGAAGCCGGGCGACTATCTGTGCAACGGAAACTATCGTGCGATTCTGCAGGGCGACGGCAACTTTGTTATTTATAATAACAAGGGACAGGCGCGCTGGGCGACTACCACTGCACTGACATCCAACGATAACAAGGCTTACAGCAACTATCGCTTTGTTGTGCAGGAGGACGGAAATCTCGTTCTTTACGGTAAGCCGAAGGCAAACGGCGGCGACAGATGGATCTGGGCAACCGGTACAAACGGTGCAAAGGGCAACTATACCCTGAAGCTTGAAAGCAACGGCGTTCTGAATCTTTATCGCGGCGCAACTGCAAGCGGCAGCAAGGTCTGGACGGATTCGGATCGCAAAGTCCGCTGGCACATTGATGTGAAGACACAGAATGATCCGGCGTACAGATCGAATCTGATGTATCCGTATACCGGTGAGAATATCTGGGGGATCGGCTGCGCGCTCGCATCCACCACGATGATCTACAATTATTACAAGGGCACCAACGTGAACCCGACAGCGCTGAATAACTCGACCTATCTTGACAACAACAGCTGGCTGCGCTGGAGCAATGCAAAGGCGACTGATGTGCGCGGCAGAACATTCTCCTGCGCAGAGCTTGCAACTCGCCTGAAATCCGGTCCTGTCATTGTTTATATCGGCTACAAGCACTTTATCGTTGTACACCAGTGCACGAAGGCAAGCGGCACATTTACAACCGATGATTTCCGCGTGATTGATCCGGCATATACCTACAATGGCAGCAGCAATATGACGCTGAGTCAGGCAATGAGCAAGATCGGTGCTTATTCGATTGTCCAGATGGATTACTGGAGCCAGAGCGCAGGCAGAAGCATGCCGAATGTCTGATTCTGACGATGAAACACAAAAGAGAGCAGTCCCTGCGGCTGCTCTCTTTTTTGCATAACGCCCCAAAACCTGCACATACTGAACCTGTATCATGGGCAGGGGAGGGATACAATATGCTCGGATTTGTGCTTGGCTGCATGACCGGCGGTGTGATCGGTGTTGCGGCGATGTGCTGTTTTGTCACGGCAGGCAGAGCGGATAAAGACTGAAAAAAGACACTTCCGTGTTCGCGGAAGTGTCTTTTGCTTGCAGATATGATCTCAGACCTCGAAATCGTGGAAGACAATGTTGCCGAGTGCCTGCGGCGGGACGGCAGGTTCATCCTTTGCGCCCCAGATCGCGCGCATGAATTCCGGAAATGCCTCCTCGGCGATCTGCATCAGGCGGCGGAACAGTTCCTCCGCAGCAGGACCGATGTTTTCAGTCTTCTCCGCGAAATCATATTCGATCGTGACAGCCTCCGATTCATCATTGACCGTGAACTTGACGAAACGGTACTTATCATTCATGCGGTTTGCAATGCGCAGCATATCGCGGCGGTTCTGCTCCTTGAAGCGGACAAAGTGCGGCACGCGCACGGAGACATCGTTTGTCTCATCGCTGGAGATGAAGTAAACGGTGAACGAAGTATAGTCCACTACGACCGACGCAACAACGCGGCTGCTCTCCTCGTTCTCGGAGATATTGAAATGTACTTCTTTCTCTTCAAAAAACTCCGCAATTTCCTCAGTTGCAGGAAACATGGGAAGGTCCCTCCTTTCGTGATTCAGCTCTTGAGCACATCCATGAATGCGGGATAGCAGTCATCAATGATGCCGGCGGCGCGCATGAGCATCTCATAGGCGCATTCGCCGAGTCCCTCCGCCTCGATGGTGAAGTCATATGCCGCATCGACAGAATCGTTCTGCTCATCGACCGTGAACTTGAGAAAACGGAACCTGAGGTTCGCGGCATTGACGCACTCAAGCATGGCGTCGAGCTTATCCGGCGGAAACTTGATCAGGTTATAGATACGGAGTGCGACATCGTTCTTTTCACTTCTGGAGATGTAGAGTGCCTCAAACGAGGTCTTTTCGGTATTGATGCCGACATGCAGGACGCTCGATTCCTCGCGCGCCTCAATGCCGCTGTTGAGGTCATGCGCCTTCATGGCTGCATAGATCTCGTCGGTTGCAGGAAATACCATTGTCATCCCTCCTGTTCTTATTTTCTCTATTATAATCTATTTCGGCTGAAATGTCAAGTAACACGTATGTAATCTTTATATGACGGAAAATGCCCTGTTTCCGCGGAAACAACAGAAAACCGCCCCTATGGCTGAAAATCCATAGAGGCGGTTGTTTTTATATGAGATTGCGGTCAGTCGATCGACTTCATTGTCGGGAAGAGCAGCACATCGCGGATGGACTGGCTGTTGGTCATCAGCATGACAAGTCTGTCGATGCCGAAGCCGATGCCGCCTGTCGGGGGCATACCGATCTCGAGGGCGTTCATGAAGTCCTCGTCGATGTGGTTTGCCTCGTCATCGCCCTGTGCGATCAGCGCCTCCTGCGCCTCAAAACGCTTGCGCTGGTCGATCGGATCGTTCAGCTCGGAGTAAGCGTTGCACATCTCGCGCGCAGTGATGTAAAGCTCGAAACGCTCGACATAATCGGGCTTATCGGGCTTGCGCTTGGTCAGCGGCGAAATTTCGACCGGATGATCCATGATGAAGGTCGGCTGTACGAGCTTCTCCTCGACGAATTCATCGAAGAACAGGTTGAGGATATCGCCCTTTTCGTGGCGCTTCTCATAGTGGACGCCCTTTTCGTCCGCGATCTTCTTTGCCGCAGCGGTGTCAGGAATCTGGTCGAAGTCCACGCCGGTGTACTCCTTGACCGCGTCGATCATGGTCAGGCGGCGGAACGGCTTGCCGAGGTCGATCATGATATCCTCGCCGTTCTCATCGGTGCCGAACGGGATGCAGGTTGTGCCGCAGACGGTCTGTGCGATGTGGCGGAACATGTTTTCCGTCAGATCCATCATGCCGTGATAGTCGGTGTATGCCTGATAGAGCTCCATGAGGGTGAACTCCGGATTGTGCTTGGTATCGACGCCCTCATTGCGGAACACTCTGCCGATCTCATAGACGCGCTCAAGGCCGCCGACGATCAGGCGCTTGAGGTAAAGCTCGAGCGAAATGCGCAGCTTGACGTCCTCATCGAGTGCGTTATAATGGGTCTCGAACGGTCTTGCAGCGGCGCCGCCTGCATTGGAGACGAGCATCGGGGTTTCGACCTCGATGAAGCCCTGTGCATCCAGCCAGCTGCGGATGGCAGCGATGATCTTGCTGCGCTTGATGAAGGTATCGCGCACATCCTCATTCATGATGAGGTCGGTGTAGCGCTGACGGTATCTGGTATCGCGGTCGGTCAGGCCGTGGAACTTCTCCGGCAGCGGCTTGAGCGACTTGGAGAGCATCGTGACCTTTGTTGCGTGGACGGAAAGCTCGCCGGTTCTGGTGCGAAACAGCGTGCCGGTGACACCCATGATGTCGCCGATATCGCCGTACTTGCGGAACTTTGCGAATTCCTCCTCACCGATATCGTTCATGCGGACATAGACCTGAATTCTGCCGGTCTTGTCGCGCAGATCGAGGAAGTTTGCCTTGCCCATCTTGCGCCAGCTCATGATTCTGCCGGCTACGGTGACGGTGAACTTCTCGTTGATCTGCTCATAGGCAGCCTTTTTTGCCTCCTCGTCAAGATCGGCGGGGAGCTCTGCCTCGGCTGCTTCGTACATCGAACGGCACTCTGCGGTGCTTGCGGTGACATCAAACTTTGTGATGACGAACGGATCATCGCCGTTCTGCTGCATTTCCGCGAGCTTGTCGAGACGCACCTGACGGAGCGCGTCGATATCCTCAGCAGTCTGCGGGACGTTCTGTTCGTTGAGATTCTGTTCGCTCATGCTCAGCCCTCCGGATGATTCTCAAAGACGCCGGTGCTGGAGATCTCGAGAACGGTAAAGGTCATGATGCCGACCGGTGCTTCTACGATAAAGGTATCGCCGACGCGCTTGCCGAGGACTGCCTTGCCGATCGGGGAGTCATCGGAGATCTTGTGCTTATCGTAATCTGCTTCGGAACGGCCGACGATCTGCAGGGTCTCGATCTTCTGGGGCTGACCGTTGAATTCCGCTCTGCTCAGGATGACGCCGCATCCGGTGCTGACGGTATCCGAGGAAAGCGTGGAGATGATCTCTGCATGCTCGAGGGTATATTCGAGCTTCTTGATTTCATCTTCCAGACGCGCCTGTTCGTTACGCGCCTCATCGTACTCCGCGTTTTCGGAAAGGTCACCGTGGCTTCTTGCTTCTGCAAGGGCATCTGCAACCTCGGTACGGCGGGTACCCTTTAAGTAGGAAAGTCTCTGCTGCTCAGCATCATAATGCTGTTGTGACATTTTTTCTCTGTATTCCTGCTCCATAATGGCCTCCTTATGAATCAATATAGAATCCGGAGAGGGAGCAGTGCGAGAATGCGCTGCTCCCTTTCGGTATGGTTTGTTTACTCAGTGATTTCGCTGTGGAATTCCTGCAGAGACTTGACGCTCAGCGAGCCGCCCTGCTCCTTGATTGCAGCGATGCCTTCTGCGGTTGCAGATGCTGCTGCCATTGTGGTGATATACGGGATGCGGTACTTGATCGCAGCCTTGCGGATGTAGCTGTCATCGTGCAGCGAATCCGCACCTGCCGGTGTGTTGACGATCAGGTCGATCTTGCCGTTGGTCATCGCATCGGTGATGTTCGGTCTGCCCTCATAGAGCTTCTTGATCTTCTCTGCCGGAATGCCTGCCTCTGCGATCATATCGTAGGTCTTGCCGGTTGCGAGGATCTTGAATCCGAGGTCATGGAACTTCTTTGCGATCGGGAGCAGCTCCGGCTTATCCATATCGCAGACGGAGAGCAGGACGGTGCCGCCGGTCGGCAGCTTGGTCTGGGTTGCCTCCTGTGCTTTGAAGTAAGCCTCGCCGAAGTTCGGGGAGATGCCGAGAACTTCGCCGGTGGAGCGCATTTCCGGTCCGAGAACCGGGTCAACTTCCGGGAACATGTTGAACGGGAAGACCGCTTCCTTGACGCCGTGATGCTTGATCTTCTTATCATGCAGCGACGGAACCGGAGACGGCTTGCCGGTCAGTTCGGCGGTCATGATCTGCGTTGCGATGCGGACCATGTTGATCGCGCAGACCTTGGAGACCAGCGGAACGGTTCTGGATGCACGCGGGTTTGCCTCGAGGACATAGACTGTGTCATCCTCGATTGCATACTGCATGTTCATCAGACCCTCAACGCCCATCTCAACAGCGATGCGCTTGGTGTAATCCTTAATGGTTGCGACATGCTTTTCGCTGAGGTTCAGCGAAGGCAGCACGCATGCGGAGTCGCCGGAGTGGATACCTGCGAGCTCGATATGCTCCATAACAGCCGGAACGAAGCATTCCTTGCCGTCGGAGATTGCATCCGCCTCACACTCGGTTGCGTGATGCAGGAATCTGTCGATGAGGATCGGTCTGTCCGGTGTGACGCCGACTGCTGCAGCCATATAGACGCGCATCATGTTGTCATCGTGGACAACCTCCATGCCGCGGCCGCCGAGCACGTAGGAAGGACGCACCATGACCGGATAGCCGATGCGGTTTGCGATCTCCAGTGCATCATCGACGGTGACTGCCATGCCGGATTCCGGCATCGGGATGCCGAGCTTATCCATCATCGCGCGGAAGTGATCTCTGTCCTCAGCGAGGTCGATCGTTTCCGGCGATGTGCCGAGGATGCGGACGCCGTTCTTCTTGAGGTCTGCTGCGAGATTGAGCGGAGTCTGACCGCCGAACTGTGCGATGACGCCGACCGGCCTCTCCTTCTCATAGATCTGGAGCACATCCTCGAGCGTCAGCGGCTCGAAGTAGAGTTTATCAGAGGTGTCGTAGTCAGTGGAAACGGTTTCAGGGTTGCAGTTGACGATGATCGTCTCAAAGCCGAGATCCTTCAGTGCGAGTGCCGCGTGTACACAGCAGTAGTCGAACTCGATGCCCTGACCGATTCTGTTCGGGCCGCCGCCGAGGATCATGATCTTCGGGCGGTCATCATTGCAGGGGCTCTCATCCTTTTCAATATGATAGGAGGAGTAGTAATATGCGCTGTTCTCGGTGCCGGAAACGTGGACGCCCTCCCAGCCCTCGCGGATGCCTGCTGCATAGCGCGCATTGCGGATGTCAGCCTCCGGCACTTCGAGGATCTGGCTGAGGTAGCGGTCAGAGAAGCCGTCGAGCTTTGCCTGACGCAGCACGCCGTCTGCCGGAACCTTGCCCTTGTTTTCGAGCAGGGTGTTTTCCTCCACAACGAGCTCGAGCATCTGCTCAATGAACCACTTTTTGATTCTGGTCAGATTATAGAGCTCATCGACGGTTGCACCCTTTCTGAGTGCTTCATACATGATGAACTGACGGTTGCTTGTCGGATAGACCAGCATGGAGAGCAGCTCATCCTTGGATTTTTTGTTGAAATCCTTTGCAAAGCCGAGACCGTATCTGCCGGTTTCCAGCGAGCGGATTGCCTTCTGGAATGCCTCCTTATAGGTCTTGCCGATGCTCATGACCTCACCGACTGCACGCATCTGCGTACCGAGCTTATCCTCGGCGCCCTTGAACTTCTCGAAAGCCCAGCGTGCGAACTTGATGACGACATAGTCGCCGGAAGGAACGTATTTGTCGAGTGTGCCGTATTTGCCGCATTCCATCTCGTCGAGCGTCATGCCCGTTGCGAGCATTGCGGAAACGAGTGCGATCGGGAAGCCGGTCGCTTTGGAAGCCAGCGCAGAGGAGCGGGATGTACGCGGGTTGATCTCGATGACGATGATTCTGTCAGAGACCGGATCATGTGCAAACTGACAGTTGCAGCCGCCGATGACCTGAACCTTGTCAACGATGCGGTATGCCTGATCCTGCAGACGCTTCTGAACGTCCTCAGAGATGGTCAGCATCGGGGCAGAGCAGAAGGAATCACCGGTGTGAACGCCCATCGGGTCAATGTTCTCGATGAAGCAGACGGTAATCATGTTGCCCTTTGCATCGCGGACGACCTCGAGCTCGAGCTCCTCCCAGCCGGTGACGCACTCCTCAACGAGCACCTGACCGACGAGCGATGCCTGCAGACCTCTTGCACAGACAACCTTCAGTTCCTCAACATTATAGACCATGCCGCCGCCGGCACCGCCCATGGTGTATGCAGGACGCAGAACGACCGGATAGCCGAGCTTGTCCGCAATCGCAACTGCTTCGTCCACGGAGTATGCAACCTCACTGCGCGCCATTTCGACGCCGATGGACTCCATGGTCTCCTTGAATTCGATTCTGTCCTCGCCGCGCTCGATTGCATCGACCTGAACGCCGATGACCTGGACGTTGTACTCTTTGAGTACGCCCGCCTTGTCGAGCTCAGAGCAGAGATTCAGACCGGACTGACCGCCGAGGTTCGGAAGCAGCGCATCGGGGCGTTCCTTCTTGATGATCTCGGTCAGACGCGCCACATTGAGCGGTTCAATGTAGGTGACGTCTGCAACGTCCGGGTCGGTCATAATCGTTGCAGGGTTGGAGTTGACCAGCACGATCTCATAACCGAGCTTGCGCAGCGCCTTGCATGCCTGCGTACCGGAGTAGTCGAATTCGCAGGCCTGTCCGATGATAATCGGGCCGGAGCCGATAATCATAACTTTGTTGATATCGTTTCTTTTTGGCATAATGCAAACACCTCACTTCAACTAGATATTATATCATAAGTACCGCCCTGATTGCAAGTGTTTTTTCGGATTTTTCCAAATTTCACAAATGCGTCGATTTTTTCGCGGCACAGCGCGATTGTTTAGGCAGTTTGCCGTTATTCCGGGGGATGAGAAATTAGAAATGAGAAATGAGAAATTGCGGTGTGCGCTGCGCGAATCTGAAATATAGTGAGGAGATAGGAGTGAGGAGATAGGAGTGAGGAGTGAGGAGATGCGGTGTGTGCTTCGCACACGGTTAAAAAAGCCGCTGAACGGAAGGATGCTCCGTCCAGCGGCTTTTATTATAGATTGATTGCTTAATTCTGCGTTCTGTGCTTGATCTGCGGATAATCGCTGCATGCGTTGTCGAGCTGTGTCAGGACGTAATCCGCATCGTAGTCTGTGGCTTCTGCAAAGTCTTTCGCAAGGTACATGAATCCGTCATTCAGCTCGTAGTCAAGCTGTGTCTTTGCATAGCGCGTATCAGCGGCTGCTGCATTCTGATCAAGAATGCCGTACTGCGACTGACCGCCGAGCATCGGATTCTTGTAGCCGTCCTTTTCAATCTTCCTGTTGACATTTGCATTGCTGGAGAAGATGCCTCTTGCCTTTGCAAACTCCGCAGCCTTGTTTTCATCGAAGATGTATGTATCGAGGAATTTGCGCGCGAGCGAGCCGTTATCGGCAGACTTCGGTACAAAGAGGAAGTTGCTGTCCGGTGCAACCCATGCCGCCGGACCCTGTGTGACTCTGAACTGACCGTAGCTCTCGCGCTTTTCCGTCTCAGAGGAATACTCGATTGCGTTGAGCGTGCCGAACGGCTTGAGTTCCCATGCGCTCATAAATGTGCCGAGTGCATGTGCGACTTCACGGGAGATGTTCTCCTTGTCATTTCCCTGGAACATCCCTGTCCACGAATCAAGATACCAGTCATCGTTGTCATAGCGTTCGGCGTGCATGGTCATATAGCCCTTCTGGCTGTAGAGTCTGAGCCGGTTGAGGAAATCCGTCTCCTCCTGACCGAACTGGAGCATGCTCTGCTCATCGAGCCACGGGGTTCTGCGCAGCGACGGAAATACTTTTGCGAAATCGCCGACCCATGCTGTGATTTTGCACTTGTTGCCGGAAAGCTCCGCGAGCTTTGCCGCAGTCTGATCGAAGGTCTCCCAGTCCTTGACGAATTCCTGCATTTCAGCCGGCGTTTCGGCACCGAGATACAGCTTTGCGAGATCGGCGCGGTAGACATAGCAGCCGGGCTCGGTGTACCACGAAATGCCCGTCGGGACATCATTGAGACCTGCGCCCGCTGTCATGACAGCGTTGTAGATCGGCTCAAAATCCGCATCCTTGAAGCCGAGATCGCTCAGCGGCAGGGATTTTTCGCTGTTCGCGGTATAGTTGTTGAGTGTGTGTCCGGTGACGATGCAGAGGTCAGCGTCACCGCCGGATTTCAGGTAGGTTTCGAGATCTTCCGCCTTGCCGGTATCCGTGATATCACCGATCGACTTGTATTCCACCAGATCGGTATACTGCGGATACTTTGCGACGAAATCTTCAACCATTTCCATCGGCTCCGTGAGCTCGCCCCAGCCGACGATTGTCAGCTTTTCACCGGTATTGGGCACCTTCATATCGCTGTATGCCGGACTCAGAAAGTCTGCCCATGTTCTTTTCGTATTCTTGAGGCCGGTTGCGCAGTAATAAATCAGGATCGTCTGTGCATCTGCGACGTCAAGCTTGGTGTCCTTGTTGATATCCGCTGCGGATTTCTGCTCTGCGGTCAGCGAGGATTTCTTTCCGGCCATGCTTCTGCTGTATTCGCCGAGTGCGAGCTGTGCATCCGCGACATTGACCGCGCCGTCGCCGTTGACGTCACCGCGCGTATAGACTGCCGGTTCCGCGGCGGATGCGGAGACTGCACCGAACGCCGTGACAGCGGTCAGCAGTGCGAGGACTGAGCTGAGTGTTTTTCTTGCTCCCTGTTTCATGTTTGAAAACCCTTTCTGCAATAAATTAAAATGTCAAACCATGTCTGCTGCATGATTTGGGATATTATAGCATGAATCATGCAAAAATGCAATAAGGAGTATTGTGATTTGTATATTCCGGATATTTCTATACATATACCGGCGGAAATATGGACAGGTTGCCTAATTTGCGCCTGAAAAACGGAACAAGCCGTTCCGGTCGGTCGAAGCGGCTTGTTTGTTGCATTGTATTCATCAGATGCCCGGAAACTTGATCGCCTTATACTTTTCGAGCTTTGCGGCAACGGTTTCGCGCTTCTGCGGATCCATGAAGAAGCCGCCCTGCGTATCCGCGATTTCGTCGCAGTGGACGCCGCGTCCCTCCTCAGAGGTTCTGTCGCGCTCGAGACCGTTTGCGGCAATGACAAACTTCCATTTGCCGTCATCGGTTTTGACGAGGTCGCCGCCTGCGCCGCAGACTGCGCACTCGATCGGATACTGAAGTCCTCTCCACTGCGGCTCACCGAGGCAGAGACAGTTGCTGTGGCAGTTCGGGCACCAGCCGGCTTCCGGCTCGCCCAGCCAGCCGCGCTCGGCAGCAGGGGTGTTCAGGGACTTCATGATGTTGGCACCGATCTCTCTTGCACGCGCGAGCTTCTCCTCGTGCAGCAGAACCTGTGCCGGAGCAGGCACCATCGTCGCCATATACATATCTATAATCTTGAAGCTGTTTGAGAACGTCGAAGCCTGCATGCATTCGAGCGCCATCGACTGCCACGAACGGGTGGAGCCGCCGACTGCAATCAGTGCGCCGATTCTGTCGCGGGATTTGATCGCGCCGATCTTGGTCAGGAACGCAGTCTCGTAAGCGAGGTTGCGGTGCATGAACTTGAGAAACAGCGAGGAGGGCATCAGCGCGTAGGTCGGTGCCGAGAAGATGACTGCATCCTGATCGAGCAGCACTTCCATGATCTTTTTCTTGTCGTCCTTGTCATCGAGGGAACATCCGGTGTGCTTGCCCATCGACATGCCCATTGTGCAGGCGGTACATCCTGTACAGTCGAGCAGCTCATAATCCTTGAGGTTGATCATTGTGACCTCTGCGCCCTGCTCCTGACATACGAGCAGCGCCTCTTTCAGCAAAATCTCGCAATTGCTGTCTTTTCTGCCGGCGGTAACGCCCATAACCTTGAAACTCATAACATTCTCCTTTTTTCAGACAAAATTGATCGCATGACAAGATGTCAAATACGTTCTACTATTATACATCTGCATGTGCAGGATTGCAAGAGAGTTTTTGCGGATTCGCTGCCGGATTTCTCATCCGTTGCGTTTTGTTCGCCGGAATCCGCCGCACGGCGCGGAAAATCAGACAGCAGAAAATATTTTTGCAAAACCCCTTGACAAAATGTATATACAATGTTATAATGTGTATATCGAATATACACATTATAACCGTACAGCACAATCCGGACACTGCGCTGCACGGGGATTAGAAATTAGAAACGAGAAATTAGAAATTGCGGTAGTCTGCTTTGCGGACGATTCAGAATCCATCATATTTTTGCCTGCAAAAATATGATACCGAATTTTCTCATTTCAAATTTCTCATTTCACATTTCGTAAGGAGTACTCTGACTATGGATATCATTATCAGCAACGCATCTGGTGAGCCGATCTATACGCAGATCGTCCGTCAGATCAAAACCATGATCCTTGAAGGGACGCTGAAGGAGGGCGACGCGCTGCCCTCGATGCGCAATCTTGCCATGCAGCTCCGCATCAGCGTCATTACAACAAAGCGCGCCTATGAGGAGCTCGAGCGCGACGGCTTCATCGAATCCTATACGGGCAAGGGCAGCTTTGTCAGGGCGCAGAACAAAGAGCTTTACCGCGAGGAGCAGCTCAAGGCAATCGAAGGGCTGCTGACGGACGCCGCCGACAAGGCGAAGCGCTGCGGCATCCCGCTCGCGGAACTGCAGGAGATACTTGAAATTGTATACGGAGGTTCAGAATCATGAATGACTATGCAAATGCAATCGAAATCAAAAACCTCACAAAGAAATATGACGGCTTTACCCTCGATTCCATCAGCTTTGATGTGCCGCGCGGCAGCATTATGGGCTTTATCGGGCAGAACGGCGCCGGAAAAACCACAACGATCCGCAGTCTGCTGAATATTATTCCGATCAACGCGGGGACAATCAACCTGCTCGGCATGGATCATATCAAGCATGAGCAGGAAATCAAGGAGCGCCTTGCGGTTGTCTTTGACGAGCTGCCGTTCCACGATCTGTTCAACGCAAAGGAAATGGGGCGCATCTTCAAAGGGCTCTATGAAAAGTGGAATGACAAGGTTTACGCGGATTATCTCGAGCGCTTTGAACTGCCGCAGAAAAAGAAGATCGGGCAGTTTTCCAAGGGCATGAAGATGAAGCTGCAGATTGCCTGCGCGCTCTCACATGATGCCGAGCTGCTCGTCATGGACGAAGCCACCACAGGTCTCGATCCGGTTGTGCGCTCGGAGATTCTCGATATCTTCCTTGAATATCTGCAGGACGAGAACCACAGCATTCTGATGTCCTCGCATATCACCTCTGACCTCGAAAAGATCGCGGACAGCGTGACCTTCATCGACCGCGGAAAGATTCTCGTCACCGGCTATAAGGATGATGTACTGGAGCAGCACGGCATCCTCAAATGTACAAAGGCGGAGTTCAGGGACGTCGATCCGGAGGATTATGTCAGTGCGCGCGTCTCGGATTTCGGCGCGGATGTCATGGTCTCGGACAGAGCGGCAGCGGCGCGCAAATATGAGGGGCTGCTGCTCGAGCCGACAACGCTTGAGGATATCATGGTCTATTATGTCCACAGAACCATGAAGGAATGGACATCCTGAACGGGAACACGGCGAAGCCGAAATAAAAGTTTTGGTCGAGCTTTTACAAAAGCTCGCAGGTTTCCAAAGGGCGGCGCCCTTTGGTCGCTGTCCGCAGACAGCGAAATTCCCTTACGAAAGGAGCTCCGCAGGGGGTGAATCCGATAAAACGATCCGGTGGATCGTTTTTCGGAGAGGGGAGCCCTGCGATAGAGGGCTCCCCTAAGTGAATTGCAAGGCAATTCACAGACTGCTGCCGTTGTATATTTTGTTCGCATCGGGCGCCCCCGCGGACATTTCTGAAAGACTGAGGTGAATCATATGAACGAACAAAAAACAATTCGCGCTGCGCAGCCGCGTCCGGCAGGGGCGGCAATCAAAGCGCTTGCATGGCGCGAATGGCGCCTCGTGCGCAAGGAATATTTTTCCGCAATGAGCATCTTTATCGTGCTGACTGCCCTTTTCTGGCTGATCCGCCTGAGCATGTCGGTCGGCAATCTTGCACCGGTATTTGAGGGATCGGAGATGCTGGGAGAATTCAACGCGATCATTTACTACGCTTCGATCTCTCTGGTCGGCTGCGGTGCGGCAGCCAGCGGAATGAATACGGCGGCGCTGCCGGATATTCAGGCAAACTGGCTTCCGTATTCCTTTGCACTCCCGATCACGCCCCGTATGCGCGCGACCGGAATCTATATCGTAAAGACCAGCAGGATGCTGATCGGATTCCTGTTTGCAATTCTGAATGCATTTGTGACTGCGAAAATCACAGGCATGACGTTTTCCGCACATACCGTCTGGTTCATGGCGGCGTTCTCTGCGGTTTTCCTGCTCTATGATACGCTGATGACATTCTTTGCGACAAAAGCGCGTACAGCCAAAGGAATGGAATGGGCAACGTTCAAGGCTATGGCTGTTGTTGTTGTACCGGTGATTATCATCGGTCTCTATAACTTTATCACCGATCCGAATGCAGATGATGTTGCACCGATTGATGAGTCGATCGAAAAAGCCCGGACGCTTTTCCTCGCGCATGAATCCGTGATCAGACCGGTCACGGTGCTCGTACTGATCGGCTGCCTGCTGCTTGGCTGGTTTTTGACCGTGCGGCACTACAAAATGTACGGCGATGTCAACGAACGCGAAAAAGCGCAGAAAAAGCAGCCGTTTACGCTGTTCAAAATGCAGAAGGACGGTGAAGCATCATGACAGGTTTGGTTTTCAAAGAGCTTCGGATGAACAGGGGCAACCTGATTGTGCTCGTACTCATGGGACCGGGCATGTTGCTGTTTTGGCTTGGGTTAGCGTGGATGATGACATTAACCGGTGAGGCGGAAATGGCTGAGATGATCGGCAGCTTCAACAGCGCGGACGGTCAGTCGCCGCTGCTTTATCTGATGTGTGCCTTTACACCGTTCTTTGCAACCGGTCTGCAGGCCTTTCTGAATATCTCGCAGGATGAGGTCAAGAAATGGGCGTATTTTACCGCATCGCATCCGAAGGGCATCAGGGGCGCGATCTACGCCAAGTATGTCATGACATTTCTCATGCTCATGGTTGCCTATGTCTCCGCGACGCTCACGGCAGAGCTTGTGATCCTTGCGGATCATCTGCTTGTCGGCACGGAGAATGAGCAGCTCATGATCAATCTGCAGATTACGAATCTTTTGATCAACGGCATGTTTTTCTTTGAGCTTTTCAAGATGATGATTGATTTTCCGTTTACATTTCGCTTCGGACACAAGAACGGCGAGCATATGAAAGTTCTGACATTCGGTGTCCTTGTGCTCGGCGGTCTGATTTATCTGCTGTTCGGACCGCTCCCGGGCGGCGAAAGCGGCGATCCGTTTGTCACGATCTATGACTGGTGCGTGTCCTTTGCAGAAGGCACGCTGAAGCACAATGTTTACCTGATTCTCGGCGTGATGCTCTGGATCGCGATCATCGGGTATTATGTATCCTATAAAATCTCCTGCAGGGTCTATATGAAAGGAGTGGAGCAGTATGCAAAATAAGAAACTGGAAGCGAAACGGCTTGTGCTGTTCCTGCTCCTTGCATTCGGCATCGCGTGGATTCCGGAGATCATCCTGAACAAAACGCTCGGCTATGAAAACTGGTTTCAGGGCGCTTATGTCATTCTCAGTCTGCCGGTGATCTACGCGCCGATGCTTGCGAATATCATCACGCGCAAAGTCACGAAAGAGGGCTGGGATCACACGCTGCTGCATCTGAATCTCAAAGGACATGTCCGCTATTATGCGCTTGCGGTTCTGATTCCGTTTGTGCAGGGTCTGCTCACGTATATCACGATGACGCTTGTCTACGGGCACTGGGATTTCAGCGAAATGACCGGCCGCATCAGCATCTCGGATTATATCGGAAACTGCCTGATGCTGTTCGCAATCGGACCGCTCTTTGCATGGAACACAATCGGCGAGGAGTTCGGCTGGCGCGCCTATATGAATCAGAAAATGGAGCCGCTGCTCGGTACAACCGGCACGATCATCGCCGGCGGCATTCTCTGGGGCGTCTGGCACGCGCCGCTGACGATTGAGGGACACAATTTCGGCAAAGATTACTGGGGCTATCCGTGGCTCGGCATCGTGACAATGAGCGTCTGGTGCATCGCGATGGGCGTATTCCTGATGTGGCTGACGAAGAAATCCGGCTCGGTCTTTCCGGCAGCGATTATGCACGCCTGCAATAATACGGGCGTCGGGAGCCTGAATACATTTTTCATCAGCGGGCTCGGCGATCCGGCAAAAATCGAGATGACAATGAAACAGCGGTATATCTGTGAGATTCCGTATTATGTGCTGGCGGCTGCAGTCGCGGTGATTCTGGTGCTGGAGCATAAACGGAAACCGGCTGCATCCGTCCCGCCGCAGACCGAGGGCGCATCCGCGTAAATACGCCGCAAAAAAACACTTGACAAATACCCCCATCCGGTATATAATAGAAATACCGGATGGGGGTATATTGTGTCCGAGTGAAGAGTGAATCGTGAAAAGTGAAAAGGGAATAATATTTATCAAAATGGGATTCCAAAGGGATAGTATCCCTTTGGCGGAGTTTGAGGCGGAGCCTCATTTTAGATCATCGCGGAGCGATACCGCTAAGGAGTGAAAAAATATGGCAGAGAAGCGATGTCCGCATTGCGCGGAGAAAAAGACCGAGCGTTCCGAGGAGGAGCGCAAGAAGCTCATGAACCGTCTGAGACGCATCGAGGGACAGGTGCGCGGGCTGCAGAAGATGCTCGAAAACGACGCCTACTGCGCGGATATCCTGACACAGTCTGCGGCGGTGAGCGCGGCGATCAATGCCTTCAACAAGGATCTGCTCGCGCGGCATCTGCACACCTGCGTTGTCCGCGATATCCGCAGCGGCGATGACGGTGCAGTCGATGAGCTTGCTGAGCTGGTCAAAAAACTGATGAAATGAGGGATCATGATGACTGCAATGCTCTTTGCGGTAAATCCGGCGAATATCGTGCTGATCGCGATTATCGCGGCGCTTGCAGGTGCCGGTGTGACGGGCGCCGTCAAGCATTTCAAGGGACAGGGGGACTGCTGCGGCGGAGGCGGCGGCACGGTCAAAGCTGAGAAAAAGGAACTCCAAAACCCCGAAATTCTCCGCTATATCATGCATATTGAGGGGATGCACTGCGAAAACTGTAAAGCGGCGGTGGAGCGGCAGATCAACCGGATTGACGGCGCGGCATGTGAGGTCGATCTGAAAAACAAGACCGCGACCGTGCGCTGTGACCGGCAGATCGAAGCGGAAACACTGCGCCGCACCGTCGCCATGATGGATTACGATGTCAAGTCGATCACGCAGGAGGCGGTCAAATGACGCAGTACAATGTCACGGGCATGAGCTGTGCGGCATGCAGCGCGCGCGTGGAAAAAGCGGTCAATGCGGTGGAGGGCGTCGAGAGCTGCGCGGTCAGCCTGCTGACGAACTCGATGGGCGTTGAGGGCAGCGCCTCGCCGGAAGCGATCATGAAAGCAGTTGCGGACGCGGGCTACGGCGCATCGCTGAAAACGGAGGAGAAATCCGCTGCACCGGCTGCCGATTCGCTGACCGATACCGAAACGCCGAAGCTCCTGCGCCGCCTGATTGTTTCGCTCGTATTCCTGCTGATTCTCATGTACTTCTCAATGGGGCACATGATGCTCGGGTTTCCGATTCCTGCGGCGCTTGAGGGCAATCATGTTGCAATGGGGCTCATTCAGCTGCTTCTGACGATCATCATCATGGTGATCAATCAGCGCTTCTTCATCAGCGGATTCAAGGCGCTGATGCACCGCGCGCCGAATATGGATACGCTTGTCGCGCTCGGTTCGTCGGCATCGTTTCTCTGGAGCGTCTGCGTGCTGTTTGTCATGACTGATGCGCAGCTTCGCGGCGATGCGGATAAGGTCATGACGCTGATGGATCAGTTCTATTTTGAATCCGCGGCGATGATTCTGACACTGATCACAGTCGGCAAGACGCTGGAGGCGCGCTCGAAGGGCAAAACAACCGATGCGCTGAAAAGTCTGATGCAGCTTGCGCCGAAAACCGCGGTGATACTGGAAAACGGCACAGAGCGCGAAATTCCTGCGGAACAGGTGCAGTGCGGCATGCATTTTGCAGTGCGGCCCGGCGCGCAGATTCCGGCGGACGGCGTTGTGGTCTCCGGCAGCGGCGCGGTCAACGAATCTGCGCTGACCGGCGAGAGCATTCCGGTGGATAAGGCACAGGGCGATCCGGTTTCTGCGGGCACGATCAATCAGGCGGGGTATCTGGAGTGCGAAGCGACGCGCATCGGCGAGGATACCACGCTTTCGCAGATCATCCGCATGGTCGGGGATGCCGCCGCGACAAAAGCCCCGATAGCCAAAATCGCGGACAAGGTCTCCGGCATTTTTGTCCCGACGGTAATCGGTATCGCCGCGGTGACGCTGATCGTCTGGCTGCTGCTCGGCAGGGCGCTCGGATTTGCGCTGGCGCGTGCGGTCTCGGTGCTGGTGATCAGCTGCCCGTGTGCTCTCGGGCTTGCAACGCCGGTTGCGATCATGGTCGGCAGCGGGGTCGGTGCGCGCAGCGGCATTCTGTATAAAACGGCGGCAGCGCTCGAGGAAACCGGCAGAATCAAAACGGTTGTGCTGGATAAAACCGGCACGGTCACCGAGGGAAAGCCGCATGTCACCGATGTGATTCCGGCGGCGGGCGTCACGGAAGCGCAGCTCCTGACCGATGCCGCGGCGCTCGAACAGCACAGTGAGCATCCGCTGGGCAGCGCGATCATGGAATACACCGCAGGGCAGGGGATTACGCCGCCTGCGGTCACGGATTTTGCCGCGATGGTCGGCAGCGGCGTCTCGGCAAAGTGCGGGGACAGCGCATTGCTCGCATGCAGTCAGCAGACGGCGGCGGAGCATGTCACGCTTCCGGATGATATCACGAAAACTGCGCAGATGCTCGCGGAATCCGGCAAGACACCGCTCTTTTTCCTGCGCGGCGACAAGCTGACCGGCATCATTGCCGTTGCGGATATCATCAAGCCGGACAGCGCCGAGGCAATCGCCGATCTCAAGGATATGGGCATCTCGGTTGTGATGCTGACCGGTGACAATGCGCGCACGGCGGAGGCAATCGGCAGAGAAGCGGGCGTTGACCGCGTGATCGCAGATGTCCTGCCGGAGGGCAAGGAGCAGGTAATCCGCGAGATTAGCGGAACCGGCAAGGTCTGCATGGTCGGCGACGGCATCAACGATGCGCCTGCGCTGACACGCGCGGATATCGGTATGGCGATCGGCGCCGGTACGGATGTTGCAATCGACGCGGCGGATGTTGTCCTGATGCAGAGCAGCCTGACCGATGCTGCGAATGCGATCCGCCTGAGCCGCAAGACCCTGAAAAATATCCACGAAAACCTGTTCTGGGCATTCATTTACAATATCATCGGCATCCCGCTCGCGGCGGGCGTGCTGGTGCCGCTCGGTCTGACGCTGAACCCGATGTTCGGCGCTGCCGCGATGAGTCTCTCGAGCTTCTGCGTTGTGACAAACGCGCTGCGGCTCAATCTGTTCAAACCGAAGAAACCGGCGCAGACGGCAGCACCGTCTGCTGCGGATAAACCAAACGAAACTGTGAAAGGATCGGTGAATGAAATGGCAAACACCACACTGGAAATCAAAGGCATGATGTGTCCGCACTGCGAGGCGCATGTGCGCAAGGCGCTGGAAGGCATGGAGGGCGTCAAGGTGCTGTCCGTCAGCCATGAGGCGGCAAATGCGGTTGTGGAGACGGCTTCTCCCGTATCGGAGGATGCGTTCCGCGAAGTAATCGCAGATGCAGGCTATGAGCTGACCGGCGTCAGGTGATCGGAGGATATATGGAGCTTTTTGAAGCGATCGCTGCGCGGCACAGCTACCGCGGTAAATATCTGCCGGAGCCTGTACCGCGCGAAGATTTGCAGCGGATTATGGAAGCAGGGCTTGCAGCGCCCTCCGGCTGCAACAAGCAGACCACTTCGCTGATCGCCGTGGATGATCCGGAACTGTTGGCACAGATCTACGGCATCATGGATTCGTTCTGTTCGACTGCGCCTGCGGTGATCTGCGTGACAACAAAACGCATTGTTGCATATCAGGACGGCTGGGGCAATGACCGCTGCTACGGCGTGCAGGATTATTCCGCCGCAATCGAGAATATGCTGCTGGCGATTACGGCACTCGGGTTTGCGAGCTGCTGGATCGAAGGGCATGTGACCGATGCGGATGAGCAGGGCAAACGCATCGCGGAGCTGCTGCATGTGCCGGAGGATGAGTCGCTGATCTGCGTGCTGCCCGTCGGCAGACCGGCGGAGGAGATGAAGCTTGTCCGGAAAAAGCCCTTTGATCTGCGGGCACGGTTTGTATGATGAAAATCCGCTGAAATGCGCGTAACAGCTGCGTTTCAGATGGTTTTGTTTCTGCTTTGGCTTTACGTTCCCGTGGTTGTGATCGGCGTGCTGTTCTATTTTCTGTGATGACGGCTTGACAAATCCGCGAATCTGTGCTATACTTCTATAAGTGTCAAAAATGCATACAGATTGTATGCAGCTGCCGTTGAACCATGCTCTGTTTGTCGCGAAGGGCTGAGGGTTTGCAATGCTCAAATGATCTGAGAATTGAACCTGAAAAGAGCCCGCGCCAAAAAGCAGAATGGTTCTTGGACGGCTATAGATTCATGGAGGCGGGCACTTCCCGCCAGACAGTTCGTTTGCACCATCCTGTCTCTAAACAAAACCAGGGCTGTATCAGAAATATCTGCATGATACTCCTGTCTGCGGTGCGGACGGGAGTATTTTTATTTAATAGGAGAGATCAGATGTATAAACTGAAAACATCCGCTGCCTTTGACAGCGCGCATTTCCTTTCGGGATATCGCGGAAAATGTGCAAATCTGCACGGCCACCGCTGGACGGTCGAGGTCGAGGCAGGCGCAGAATTCTTGCAGGAGACCGGCGAAAAGCGCGGCATGGTCATTGATTTCGGCGACCTGAAATCTGCGGTGCGCAGTCTTGCGGATTTCTACGATCACGCGCTGATCTATGAAGCAGGCTCGCTGAAACCCGCGACGCTTGCGGCACTGCAGGACGAAAACTTCCGCCTGATCGAAGTGCCGTACCGCCCGACCGCCGAGAACTTTGCAAAGGCGTTTTATGCGCAGCTCAAAGCGGCGGGGATTCCGGTTCTGCGCGTGACGGTCTACGAAACGCCGGATAACTGCGCAAGCTATGAGGTGTGAAATGGAACAGACTTACAAGCTCGCAGAGCATTTTATCAGCATCAACGGGGAGGGGCAGCTTGCCGGTGCGCTCGCGCTGTTCCTGCGGTTTGCAGGCTGCAATCTGCGGTGTGACTGGTGCGATACGGCATGGGCATGCGGCAAGGATGCGCCGCATGAAACCGTGACGCTCAGCCGGATCAAAGAGATCGCGGCGGATGCAATGGCGCAGGGCGTGCGAACCGTTACGCTGACAGGCGGCGAACCGCTTTTGCAGGAGAACATCGCCGATGTCATCCGATGTCTCGCGGACATGGGATTGCGTGTCGAGATCGAGACAAACGGCGCAGTTGCGCTTGCACCGTATCAGAATTGCGGCGCCTGCTTTACAATGGATTACAAGCTCCCTTCGAGCAGAATGGAACAGCATATGTGTACCGAGAATTTTGCGCTGCTGCGGGATGCAGACACCGTGAAATTTGTCTGCGGCTCGCGGGAGGATGTGTTCCGCGCAAAAGAGATTGCAGAGCAGTTCAAGCCGCAGTGTCCGCTGTATCTCAGCCCTGTGTTCGGCAGAATTGAACCCGCGGAGATCGTGGAGATCATGAAAGAGCAGCACATGGGCGGGTTCCGGCTGCAATTACAACTGCACAAATTCATCTGGGATCCGAATGAGCGGGGTGTATGATATGGAGTATGCTTTTTACAATCCGTCCGAAGAATCGCGCAGCTGCGTGGTTCGGACGATGACAAAGCTCAGCGGCAAGCCCTATGAGACGGTGAAATCTGAGCTGACTGCGCTCGCCGCAGAAATGGAGTATCCGGCATACAACGAGCCGGAAGTTTTTGAAGCGTATATGGAGCAGCTCGGCATGCGCAAATGCATTGATGACTGCGGGCTGCGTGTCCGCGAGCTGAAGCTTGCGCGCGGTACATACTGCGTTTTCTGCACGAATCACGAGGACTTTTTCCACCTGATGCCGGTGATCGACGGCGTGATCTATGACCGCCGCAATGACAGTCAGGATTTGTATGTGCTCGCAGTCTACCGGAAAACAGAGGATGCGCAAAAGGACGGAATCACAATGGTTTTGAGACAATATCAGCCAGCGGATGCAGACATCATTTGTAAATGGCTCCGGACGGAAAAGGAGCTGTATCAGTGGTCTGCCGACCGCTTCTGCAAGTTTCCGCTCACCGGCGCGGATATCAACGAAAACTATGCGCCGCAGATCGAAAGCGGCAGATTTATCCCGCTGACGGCAGTCGATGATGCGAACAATGTGATCGGGCATTTCATCATCCGCTATCCGGATGAAAAGGATGATACATCGGTACGCTTCGGCTTTGTTGTGCTCGATCCTGCGTACAGAGGAAAGGGCTGCGGCAGTCAGATGATGCGGCGCGGGATTGCGTATGCAAAGGAACATCTGCATGTGAAGCGGATAGACCTCGGCGTGTTTGCGAACAACGAAAGCGCACAGCACTGCTACAGCGCCGCGGGATTCCGGGAATACAGCAGACGGCAGTGCGAAATGCCGGTCGGCACATGGGAATGCATCGACATGGAGCTGTTCACGGAGGATGAAACCGAATGAGCGGACGCACACTCTATGTTTCGGACTTAGACGGCACACTGCTCCGGAGCGACGAACGGACATCGGCATATACAAACAGCGTCATCAACCGGCTGACGGAACAGGGCATGATCTTTTCCTATGCGACGGCGCGCTCCTATCACACGGCGCGAAAGGTCACGGAGGGGCTGAACGCGAAAATCCCGCTGATCGTTTTCAACGGCGTGTTCGTGATCGACAATCTGACCGGAACGCATCTGCTGGAGCATTATTTTGACGAAACAGCGGACAGCCTGCTCGATGATCTGACGGCACACGGAGTTTATCCGATTGTCTACAGTTTTCAGGACGGCGCGGAGAAGTTTTCATTCGTGCCGGAGCTTGCCACAAGCGGAATGCAGTTCTTTCTCGACAGCAGAAAGGGCGATATCCGAAGAAATCCGGTCGCGGCGGCGGATGATCTGAAAGCGGGGCGCAAATTTTTCATCACCTGTATTGATACGCCGGAAAAGCTCCTGCCGCTTTATGAGAAATACCGGAACCGGTATCACTGTGTCTATCAGATTGATATGTATTCCGGTGCGCAGTGGCTCGAGATCATGCCGCCTGCAGCAACAAAGGCAAATGCGGTGAAACAGCTCAAAGCGCTGCTGCAATGCGACCGCGTGATCGCGTTCGGCGACGGGAAAAATGACATTGATATGTTTGAGACCGCGGACGAAAGCTATGCGGTCGAAAATGCAGATGAAGAACTGAAATCATATGCATCTGCGGTGATTCCGTCCAACGATGAAGACGGCGTTGCGCATTGGCTGGCAGCGCATTTTCATGTATAATTGAGGAGAGGTTCAGATGATAGATCAAAAGGCGATTGCGGAACACATCCGCGGCATTCTGCAGGCGCTCGGTGAGGACCCCGACAGAGAGGGGCTCATCGAGACGCCGGAGCGTGTCGCAAGGATGTATGCGGAGGTTTTTGAGGGCATCGGCTATACCAATCACGAGATCGCGGAGATGTTCGGCAAGACGTTTGAAGCGCCGAAAAATGCGGGTCCCGTGGTTGTGCGCGATATCGAGGTGTTCTCCTACTGTGAACACCACATGGCGCTGATGTACGATATGTCGGTCAATGTTGCATATGTGCCGAAGGATAAAGTCATCGGACTTTCCAAGATCGCGCGCATCTGCGATATGGCGGCAAAGCGGCTGCAGCTGCAGGAGCGGCTCGGCTCGGATATCGCGGAGATTCTCATGGAGGCGGCAGGCACGCCGGATGTCGGTGTGGTGATTGCCGGTACACACAGCTGCATGACGGCGCGGGGCATCCGCAATGCCTCGGCGAGAACCGTCACGCAGACTTTCTGCGGCAGGTTTCAGGAGGACTGGAATCTGCAGAGACTGCTGACGGAGGGTGTCAAATGAAAGCATTGGTTTTATTCAGCGGCGGACTGGACAGCACAACCTGTCTGGCGCTTGCGATTGAGAAATACGGCGCGGATGAGGTGCTTGCACTGTCCGTCAGCTACGGACAAAAGCACACGAAGGAGATTGAGGCGGCAGGTGCGGTCGCAAAGCATTACGGCGTGAAGCTGCAGACGCTCGATCTTGCGGAAATCTTTGCGGATTCCGATTGTTCCCTGCTCAAGGGCAGCACGCAGGAGGTCCCGAAGGAATCCTATGCGGAGCAGCTCGCGGAAACGGACGGCAAACCGGTCTCGACCTATGTGCCGTTCCGGAACGGGCTGTTTCTCTCCTCGGCGGCGAGCATTGCGCTTTCGCACGGCTGCGAGGTCATCTATTACGGCGCGCATGCGGACGATGCAGCCGGAAACGCCTATCCAGACTGCAGTAAGGATTTCAATGATGCGATCAATACTGCGATCTATCTCGGCAGCGGAAAACAGCTCCGTGTCGAGGCGCCGTTTGTCGGAAAGACAAAGGCGGATGTTGTCGCGGAGGGGCTGCGTCTGCACGCGCCCTATGAGCTGACATGGAGCTGCTATGAGGGCGGCGAGAAGCCCTGCGGTCTCTGCGGAACCTGCCGTGACCGCGCGGCGGCGTTTGCGGCAAACGGCGTGAAAGATCCGGCGCTGTAACAGGGCAGTCATGATGATGCATACATTTGAGATTTATCGGCATACCGGGGCGATTGCAAAGCCGGACAAATTTGAGAAATAGGAGATCACTATGAGTGAAGAAACACATTTTGAGGTGCAGCCCGATACGGTCAAGCTGATCGGTAACGTGATGCACGGCATTGCCGGAACCTATCAGGGCAGGCCGGTGACATTTATCTGCGATGTTCCGCAGCAGTCGATTCTCGTCCCGGAGGGTATGGAAGATGTTTACCATGAGATTCTGAACGCTGTTCTCCGGTATCTGCGGATTGTCGGAAAAATATAATGATAATCAGGAGAATATCACCGGCATAGGAGGACAGTACGGAATGAACCTCGACAAGCAAACAATCAGCGGAATGATCGGCGGAAACCGGCGGTTTATCAGTCCGTTTGACGAACCGGAGTCCTACACGATTCTGGACGGTGAAAATCCGCTGAATGAAGATTTTGATATCGAAATTGTAAACCGGTATTATGAAAGGCTGCGATATGCCGTAATGCATGCCGACAGCCTGATACGGGATGCTTTTGATGACAGATTCTATGATGCATATTTCGTGAATAAGGAGATTGTTCACTCAGCAGCGCAAATGTGTTCGGAACTGATCTTTGAGTCATTTGTGATGTACCCCGATCATCAGACAATCGGTGCGTGCCTGAGCAACCGTTCTTTTATGCCGGGGCATTTTATTGATGCAGCATGGGATGCGGAATGGCGTGTTCTCTCAGCATGGAGCTGCTGAATGATTCGCCGGAGCTTTGAAGTCCGCGTGTTTGCGGAAACGGATCAATTTTAATGTGATGGGAGGATGAGCGCCATGTTTCGTTTTCTGACAGATGAAACTGACAACCGCGAAAAGAGTGCGGCGCGTATTGCATATCTCGAACAGAAATACGGAATTGTGTTTCCGGAGATTCTGAGACAGCTTTACGCGAAAACTGACAGCGGTGAAATGAAAATGTGCGAAATGGAAATCGGCGGACGCACATTTGTTGCTGCAAATCTCGTGACGCTCGAAGAAGGCGACATGGATTTTGAATATGCTGCCGATGATGTCCGCGATGAGCCGATGTGCAATTTTATCCCTGCGGACTGGTATCCGATTGCCTATGACAACGGCGGCAACTTTTTCTACTGGTGCAGCAGCACGCAGCAGGTCTTTTTTGTTGACGCTGAAAATGTGGATGAAAAGGTGCTGATCGCCGAAAATCCAGAAGCATTCATTGAACTGCTGAACAATTCGGTTGCAGAGGCGGAATAATCCCCCGTATCTGCGCTCTTGCGGTAATATGCCCCGAGACATCGGCGCTGAAAGGTGATAGAATGGACATTGTACAGCAATTTTATAACAATCTTGCGGGGCAGTATGACAGGCTGTTCCGCGACTGGGATGCATCCGTCGGCGAGCAGGCGGCGATCCTTGACCGGCTGTTCTCCGGATGCGGATTTGACCGCTCGGCGCGCATTCTCGACTGCGCCTGCGGCATCGGGACACAGGCGATCGGGCTGGCGGCGCTCGGGTATCCGGTCACTGCCTCCGATTTCTCGGATGCGGCGCTCTCTCAGGCTGCTGAACGTGCTGCGAAACACGGCGTTTCTGTTCGCTTTGCTCATGCGGATTTCCGCAGGCTCGCGGAAGTCTTTTCGGAGCAGTTTGACATTGTCATTGCAATGGACAACGCACTGCCGCACATGCTGACAAAACCGGATCTGGAATCTGCGGTCCGGAGCATCATCGGGCAGGTGCGGAAAGGCGGAATCTTTGCTGCGAGCATCCGCGATTATGATGCGCTGATCGAAAGCAAGCCGCCCTATATCCATCAGACGGAAAGCGGAAAGCGCGTTTCGTTTCAGACTTGGGACTGGGAGAATGAGAATTACCGGCTCGTGCAGTATATCATCGAGGACGGGGACACGCTCTCTGTCAGCAAATATGACTGCGCCTACAGAGCCGTTCGCAGGGCGGAGCTGACAGAACTGCTCTATGCTGCCGGATGTGCTGAGGTGATCTGGGAAATGCCGGAGAAATCCGGATACTATCAGCCGGTTGTCATCGCTGAAAAATAAAAGGAAACAGGAGGATATCACCATGAACGAACGTGACAGAGAACAGGAGGGCATCACGCTCCTCGGCAATCAGCACACCAAATATCCGCAGGACTATGATCCTTCGGTGCTTGAAACCTTTGAGAACAAGCATCCCGGCCGCGACTACTTCGTCAAATTCAACTGTCCGGAGTTTACGAGCCTCTGCCCGATCACCGGTCAGCCGGATTTTGCAACGATCTATATTTCCTATGTGCCGCGCGTCAAAATGGTCGAGAGCAAATCGCTCAAGCTTTATCTGTTCAGTTTTCGCAATCACGGGGACTTCCACGAGGACTGCGTCAACATCATCATGAACGATCTCATCAAGCTGATGGAGCCTGCATATATCGAGGTCTGGGGCAAGTTCCTACCGCGCGGCGGCATCTCGATCGACCCCTACTGCAACTACGGCATGCCGGGAACAAAATGGGAGCAGGTTGCATGGGAGCGCCTGACGCATCACGATCTCTATCCGGAGCCGGTGAACAACCGATGAAGCAGCTCGAATCCTGCGGCAGAACGGTGACCGTCTCCGGCGCTGAACAGGCGGAAAACGTTATCTGGATGCATACCTTTTCCGATGAGGCACAGGCGGCATTTGCGCTGCTGCCGCCGGAAATGCAGGCGCGGACTGCGATCGCGGCGGTCGCAATGCCCGATCCGGACTGGAACGCGATGCTCTCACCGTGGGCAGCACCGGCGCTGTTCAAAAAGGAACCGCCCTTTGCAGGAAATGCCGATACACATTTGCAGATTCTGACAGACAGCATCATGCCGGAGATCACGGCGCAGTGCGGCTTTGCACCGAAGCGGCACCTGATCGCAGGTTATTCGCTTGCGGGACTGTTTGCGCTCTATGCGCTCTGGAAAACGGATGTGTTCCGCGGCGGCGTGAGTGTATCCGGCTCGCTGTGGTATCCGGATTTTTCGGCGTATCTGCGAGAAAATCAGCCTATCCGAAAGCCGGACGCGGTGTATCTCTCACTCGGCGACAGGGAATGCAAAGCGCGCAATCCGGTGCTTGCAGCCGTGCAGGAGAAAACAGAAGAAACAGCTGCGTTTTTGCAGAATGCCGGCATCCGCAGCATTTTTGAGCTGAATCCCGGCGGACATACAAATCAGGCAGCGGAGCGCACGGCAAAAGCGCTCATCTGGCTGATTTCGCAATACAACTAAGCACACAATTACATGAACAGCAAGCCTGATTTCTCCGGAAATCGGGCTTGTGCTTTACATACAAGTATGAAATCCACTTGTTTGCAATTGGAAATACAAATTTAGCACTTAGATTATATGTATTTTATCCAGTTTTTCTTGTAATTACACATTGTATTTGTACAACGGTCAGGTTATAATAAGAATAGAAATTTATATATTAGGGGGAATATCCATGAAATCAATCAAAAAGAAAATCCGAATAGGCATTGCTGCCGGCGCGATGATCTGTCTTGGCGCACTTGCACAGACAAGCGTCCTCGATGCCTCCGCCCACAACCCGATTGTGCAGACAAGTTTTACGCCTGATCCTGCACCGGTTGTATTCGGTGATGAGCTCTGG
>JAFWUX010000098.1 GCA_017523995.1 Oscillospiraceae bacterium
GCAAGCTCCTCCTCGGTATATCCTGCAAGTGCAAACGCCTTCTTCATGATATCAACGCTGTGGTTGCGGACTGCGCCGGATGCAAGCTCAATGCCGTTGCAGACAAGGTCATACTGATATGCGAGAATCTCGAGCGGATCCTGATTCTCCAGCGCATCGAGACCGCCCTGCGGCATCGAGAACGGGTTATGTGTAAAGTCGAGCTTGTGGGTCTCCTCATTGATCTCGTACATCGGGAAATCGACAACAAAGCAGAAGCGGAATGCGTTTTTCTCGAGCAGATCAAGACGCTCGCCGAGCCATGTGCGAATCTGACCGGCGTACAGATCGACGGTGCCCTTCTTATCCGAGATAAAGAACACGGTCTCGCCGTCCTTGATGCCGGAGAGCTTGCGAATCTCTGCACGCTGCTCGTCAGAAAGGAACTTGTCGATCGGACCCTTGAAGTTCGGCTGACCTTCAACTGCTGTCAGATAGCCCAGACCCTTCATGCCGATCGAGGTCGCGAACTTGAGCGAATCCTCAAAGAACTTCTTGGAGCATGCTGCGCAGTCTGCGACGATGCCGCGAACCGGCTTGCCCTTGAAGATCGGGAAGTCTACATTTGCGAAGAAATCCGTCAGGTCGATGATCTCGAGCGGGTTACGGAGATCCGGCTTGTCGGTGCCGTACTTCATCATGGAATCTCTGTAGGTGATGCGCTCGAACGGTGCATCGGAGATTACGGCATCCGGTGCAAAGTGCTTGAAAGTATCCGAAATGACCTCCTCGCAGACGGCAAGGACATCATCCTGCGTTGCGAATGCCATTTCGTAGTCGAGCTGATAGAACTCTCCCGGCGAACGGTCCTGACGCGCATCCTCATCGCGGAAGCACGGTGCGACCTGATAATACTTGTTGAAGCCGGAGACCATCAGCAGCTGCTTGAACTGCTGCGGTGCCTGCGGCAGGGCATAGAACTTGCCCTTGTGCTTTCTGCTCGGGACAAGGAAGTCACGCGCACCCTCCGGCGAAGAAGCCGTCAGGATCGGTGTCTGGATATCGAGGAAGCCGAGATCCTCCATCTTGCGGCGCAGATAGGTGATGACCTTCGAGCGCAGGATGATGTTCTCGTGAACCTTCGGGTTTCGCAGGTCGAGGTAGCGGTACTTCAGGCGCACCTCCTCGCGCGTATCCATCGACTCTGCCGGAATGAACGGCAGCATGGATTTCGACGGTCCGAGCAGCTCCATCTGCTCGACATGGACCTCGACAAGACCCGTCGCGAGCTTCGGATCAACAGTCTCTGCATCACGCTCCACAACCTTGCCGGTCACGGAGATGACGCACTCTCTGCCGATGCCCTTGAGCATCTCATCATCATGGAAAACGACCTGCGTGATGCCGGTCTCATCGCGGAGTGCAAGGAACAGGACGCCGCCGTGGTCACGGATGGTATCCACCCAGCCCGCGAGCGAAACGGTCTGACCGATGTTTTCCTTGCGCAGTGCATTGCACATTACGGTACGGTACATTGTTTTTTCCTCCTGACAAAATAAAATCGCCCCCAAGCCGCCTGTCTTTCTGCAGACTGCTTCGGGACGAGTGTTTCTCATACGAAAAACCCGCGGTACCACCCGAATTAACCCATGCAGCCGCCGCAGCGGTGCATCCGGTTCTCTTTGTTTTGGGGCGATATTGGATTGTGCATGCAGGGAATCTGCATACGGGAGTGTTGCCGCTGCTGCTACTCTCCGCGGCGGCGCTTTCAGCCTTCGGCGCTGCCTCTCTGACCGGATTTCCACGGAGCGCGGGTCTCCTAGGATTTATTTTATTCGATTTTACGCGATTTGTCAAGCGATTTTTCCGCCATATACCTGCAAAATCCGATTTTTTCCGAAATTCACAAAATCGCTCTTGACATCATCCCGAAATATAGGTATAATAAAGGGAAGGATGCGCTGCATCCCTGATTTTTCTGAAGGAGGAACACACTATGGAACTGAAAGGCTCAAGAACAGAAGCGAATCTGCAGGCGGCTTTCGCAGGCGAATCGCAGGCAAGAAACAAGTATACTTACTTTGCTTCCAAGGCACGCAAAGAGGGTTATGTTCAGATCGCTGAGATCTTTGAGGAAACCGCAAATAACGAGAAGGAGCACGCAAAACTCTGGTTCAAGGAGCTGCACGGCGGCGAGGTGCCGGATACCGTCGAGAACCTCAAGGCTGCTGCTGACGGCGAGAACTATGAGTGGACGGATATGTATGTCGAGTTCGCAAAGGTCGCAAAAGAGGAAGGCTTCACCAGAATCGCTGCACTCTTTGAGATGGTCGGCAAGATCGAGAAAGCACATGAGGAGCGCTACCGCAAGCTGCTCGCAAATGTCGAGGGCGGTCTGGTCTTCTCCCGCGACGGCGACATGATCTGGGAATGCACAAACTGCGGTCATATCGTGATCGGCAAGAACGCGCCGAAGGTATGTCCGGTCTGCGCACATCCGCAGGCATACTTCAAGCTCCGCGCCGAGAACTATTGATTAAGGTGTCTCCGACGGATTTGTAATGAGGGGCTTACAGTGTTGCTGCGCAAACTGTGCCCCCAAACCCCTCGCCGGGGATATTATCCCCAGACCCCGTTTTTTGTTGGAATAGAATGAAGCCGCTCCAATTGGCGTTGATTGGAGCGGCTTCGTTTTGGGCGCACAGCATATCGAAAGTTTTGGTCGAGCTTTTTCAAAAGCTCGCGGGTCATGGGCAGAGCCCTTGTCGCTCATGGTTTGCTTGCAAACCATTGCGCAGTAGAGCGAAATCTCTTAGCGTAGTAAGAGCTCGGGGGCTTGGTGCGCCTCATGTCAGCAAGCTGACAGGATAGAGGCGCCCATTCTATAATAGCATCCGCGCAGCGGATACTTCTTTTTAGCGGTGTCTCCGACGGATTTATAATGGGGGCTGCGCGCCCAAACAATGCCAAC